>CAZSGV010000048.1:0-1751 GCA_964606565.1 uncultured archaeon | reverse complement strand
GTCTGTCGCGATGATCCTCCCCGGGTAGCTGGACAAGAACCCTTCCAAATCCTCGACAATAGTATATGTGTCCTGTTTACCAGTCAGGCCAACGGACGAGAGGTCCATAGTTTCCCTGTTATTATTTATTTTGTCCCTCGGATCGAAAATGTACAACCGTGATGCTCCTCCTCCGAGCACATAATTATTCCTAATTATGCTTCCAAGGTTGTGTGGACTTCCGATATCAATCAACAGTATGTTTATTGCCGACATGAAACACATATAAAACCCGAAAGAATTTAAGTCTTCCCGACGCCCGGAATGGATTCTTTACCCTGGATTAAGAAAAGGTGGGCCCAGTGGGATTCGAACCCACGACCAACTGGTTAAGAGCCAGCTGCTCTACCATGCTGAGCTATGGGCCCATTCGCGATAAAATTCTATTCCAATTTTATAATTTACAACTACTTAAAAAAGTTACTTTGAAGGCTTCAACAACTTTGTAATTATTACTATTGCAATTACTGCCACTACGGTTACTAAGAATGCAGTAAAGAATTGGACAACCCAAACTTCTTTTATTGGCATTGAATTTTGTATTAGCTCTTGATATGTATCCAAATATGATTTTATCGCATCTCTCCAAAGCAATGCTGCAACGAATGCAAACGCGCCTGTAATAAATGTCGCAAGTTGATTACGAAACTCGCGCTGAAATCCTGTCAACCCGCCCTTTATCCTTTCTTTCACTGCCATATCATCACTGTGTTACTTCTATAGTTCTTTTGTATATTTATTAAATATTTTCTATTTATTAACAATATGTCATACCGCGAGGTGAAAAAAGAGTTGCACAAGCTTTCCAATCCCAAACAAGCGAAACTCCTCCAGCGGTTTTTCAAGACAGGTAAAGGTGAATACGGTGAAGGCGACGTCTTTCTTGGCATAAAAGTAGGGCTTCAACGAAGCGTTGCAAAAAAGTATAAGGATCTTCCAATAAACGAAGTGAAAAAACTGCTGGGCAGCAAGATACACGAACACAGGTTGGTGGCACTGTTGATTCTCATTGGCAAGTATAAGAAAGCGGACAGCGCAGAGAGAAAAAAGATATTCGATTTTTATTTGGCGAACACAAAATATATAAACAATTGGGATCTTGTAGACCTTTCGGCTCCACACATAGTTGGCGACTACTTGGCAAACAACAAACAGGAGAAGAAGATTCTACGCGCGCTGGCGAAGTCTAAGATGCTTTGGAAGAGAAGAATAGCGGTTATCTCAACGTTTTATTTCATAAAGCATGATGAGTTCGACGATGCTTTGCGAATAGCGGAGATGCTTGTTCACGATAAACACGATCTCATCCACAAAGCAGTTGGCTGGATGCTGCGTGAGGTTGGCAAAAAGAATCAAGCAGCCGAGGAGCGTTTTTTGAAAAGGCATTACAAACAAATGCCGCGCACTATGCTGCGTTATGCTATCGAGCGGTTCGACGAGAAGAAAAGGAAATTCTACATGAAAAAATAGAGTGGGCCAGGAGGGATTCGAACCCACGACCAACGGGTTTCTTCCGTTTCATCATCTTGAAATCAGCGCTTTTTCGCAAACGCTAAAAGCCCGCTGCTCTAACCATGCTGAGCTACTGGCCCATGAAAGAGAAATTATTTTTTCTTCTTTTTATCTTTTCGCACTTTGCCAGTTTTTGGTTTCACTTTCTGCTGCTTGCGTAGCCGGCGGAAGTTCTTTGCCTGCCAGTTGAACTTTCTGAT
>CAZSGV010000047.1:0-2325 GCA_964606565.1 uncultured archaeon | reverse complement strand
AAAAAAAAGCCAAAAAAGAAAGTTAAGGAAAAGACATAGGAAGGGAAAGAGACGCGCGAGGAAAAGCTCGGCGAAGACGAAAAAAGAAAGAAGGAGGAGAAGGCTCTGAAAGCTGGCAAGCTTGAAAAGCCGCTCGACGAAGCGTTGGAGAAAAAAATCGAAGAAGAGGTCGGAAAGCTTGTAGAAGCTGAGGATATTATACCTGAAGAAGTTGTTGATGAAGCGACTGAGAAAGAAGAGGAAGAAAAAGAGAAGGTTAAAAAGGAAAAAATACCAGACATCACTGCAGGAGTTGAAATTGCTGGGCCGAGAGGAGAATTCTTTTTATGGAAGCCAAAAACCAAACTTGGAAAACTTGTTGCAAGCGGCGCCATTACAAACATAGACGAGATTTTGGATTCTGGCCAAAAGATAATTGAGTCAGAGATTGTTGATAAGCTGGTCCCAAACCTGAAAAACGAACTTATCCTTATCGGCGGTAGGAAAGGTAAGGGAGGCGGCATAAAAAGGATAGCAGTAAACATAACTGCGACCATGCACAGGTCGGGCAGGAAGT
This sequence comes from uncultured archaeon, assembly GCA_964606565.1. GTDB lineage: Archaea > Aenigmatarchaeota > Aenigmatarchaeia > CG10238-14 > SCSR01 > JAUWZS01. The sequence continues at coordinate 1,769 of CAZSGV010000047.1, read as the reverse complement.
TCACATCAAATGCTTTTGCTGTTGTTGGCGACGAAGATGGATTAATCGGACTTGGCAAGGCTTCGGCGCTCGAAAGCCGCGCTGCGATAAACAAAGCAATAGGCAAAGCCAAGCTGAATGTCGTACGGATAAAACGCGGTTGTGGGAGTTGGGAATGCGGCTGCGATACTGACCATAGCATACCCTACAAAACAGAAGGGAAGTCTGGAAGCGTGCGTGTCATACTTATGCCTGCGCCAAAAGGTCTTGGCTTGGTCGCAGACGACGAGTCCAAAAAGTTGCTGCGGCTTGCAGGGATAAAGGACGTTTGGATGAAGACTTACGGAAATACAAGAATGAGAATAAATCTGATAACAGCCCTGTTCAAAGCACTCAAGGGGTTATACATATACGACAGGTGATATGCGATGCTAGCAATTATAAGAATAAGGGGCACCATAGATGTGAGAAAAAAACTGAAAGATACTATGAAGATGCTTAGGCTTGATGCGCCGAACAGATGCGTAGTTGTGCCAGACGACCCAAGCTACAGGGGCATGACAACAAAGACAAGGGACTACATAACATTCGGAAAAATAGATTTCGACACGTTCTTGGCCATGCTTAAAAAACGCGGGCGGCTCGAAGGCAACAAGCGGCTCGACGAAAAAAGCGTCAAAGAAACCGGCTACGACAACATAGAAACGCTGGCAAAAGAAATTTTCGAGGGCAAAGTGAACATGAGGCGCGTACCAAAACTCAAACCTGTGTTCAGACTCACACCGCCTTCGCACGGATTCAAATCAACCAAGCAGCATTATCCGAAGGGCGGCTTGGGTGATCGTGACGAAGCGATTAACGAGCTGTTAAAGAGGATGATTTAGATGAAAATAAAGACATTTGATGGCAAATTAATAGAAAGTAGAGAAATAAAATATCGTGAATTATCGAAAGATCCTCAAAAGTTAATGGAAGTTATGGATGAAGAAGCAAGAAAAAATCCTGCTGCGTTTGCCGAAGCTTGTGCTGTGGAACTTGGAATAGGATATGTTCCTCCAAAAAACAAACATCATGGCGAAATTAGCTGGTCTGTTCTCTTATGTTGTGATGCTCTTCACAGAGGATTTGGTTATTTTACTGATGCGATGGTAGAAGCGCTAATGTCTTATCCGATTGAGGTGTGAGAATGGTTTTTCGAAAAAAGAGAAAAGTGAGGAAATTCCGCGGCAAACGTAGTTATGGTTATGGCTCACATAAAAAGCATCGTGGCGGTGGTTCGCGAGGCGGACGTGGCAAGGCAGGCATGCACAAACATAAGTGGAGTTATACAGTGAAGTACGAGCCGGACCATTTTGGAAAGCGCGGGTTCAAGCGTCCAATCGCTGCTGCAAAAAAAGTAAAGCCGATAAATCTGAGACATCTCGAGGCGCTTGCGGCCGGCAAGAAGAAGATAGACTTGACGAAATTGGGATACAATAAAGTGCTCGGTGCTGGCAGGATCCGAGCTGCAATGGAAGTTGTTGCCGAAGCTTTTTCTAAAAAGGCCATTGAAAAAATCGAAGCAGCTGGTGGAAAAGCGGTAATATTTGAAAAACCAAAAAAGGAAACAAAGGAAAAAGAAAAGGAAGATTGAGATGAAGCTTGGATTCGACGTAGGCAAAGTCACAAAATACATACCGTCCGTTGAAAAGCCGACGTATAAACAAACATTCAACACGCGCTTGAAATGGACCGGCGTTGCGCTACTGATGTTTTTTATCCTGTCCGCAATCAAAGTTTTTGGCATTGAC
>CAZSGV010000046.1:0-2391 GCA_964606565.1 uncultured archaeon | reverse complement strand
AAAAAACCTTTATTATTTTTTAAGGCAGTTATATGATATGTACCATCATCGTTTATTTTTATTATTCGATGTATGATTGGAAAGCTTTGCCCAGACGTGGAATATACCACAACATCACCCACATCATAGCCCCCGACGCCTTGTACAATCGGCATATCGCCGATCAAAAATCCTGTAGGAACAGACCAAGAGTTGATATAACTTTCGCTATAACCAAAACGGTCTTCAAGCCACTGGTAATGTGTTTGCTCTGCATTACTGTGCTGCATCGACGGGCTGACAACAGCTACGACCGGCATGTCCGTGGATAGACTGAATGCAAGCGTCTGCTTTGCGACAAGTGCAAGCCCTATGCCCAAAAAGACATAGAATATCGCGCCTATCCATCCTTCTGTCAATCTTTTCCATGCGGTCTTCTTTTTTGGAATTCTGAATCTTTTCATGAATGTTTCTTCTTTGCGTCTACTGTTTCTATGCACGACCACTGCTTTCACCTTTTACAATCGCTGTTGCAATCAAATGCGCGACCCGCAACGGCTCAGGTATGAAACTCCGAGTCGAGCTCAATATTATTATATCTTCTGCCCGCTCATCGCTTAATCCGACCGATTGATAATATACCTTTTTTCCTCTTTTTAAAGTACACGGTTTCAGCGCGCCTGCTTTTTCGATCAGCGCCCACCGTTTTTTATAATCCTTGAAATTTTTTAAGGCTTTCTGTACATCTTGCAAATTTGGAATCTTGCGGTTCACAATAATAACAGGCAGGTTTGTCTTTTCGTGAAGTTTGTGTATGTCCACGATGTTAAATCCGCCAAGCGTTATGCCTTCGAACATCACTGCACGCAGCTGTTGCTTGTGCCGTGAAGAATTTATCCGCTTGATCAGCCTGTCGGTCGAGTCCATGCCGTCGATTGTCACGTCCGTTCGCAGCATGCCATCGATAAAATCGCCGCCGCGGAAAATCACGCCCACGACCGGCACTCTTTTACCAGCCGAGCCGTGCTCAAAGGCAGCATCGTCAAAACCAAGTATGCGTATTTCGCGCTTTATTTTTCTCATCATTTAATTTTCCCTACGTTTAAGTAATATTTAAATTTAATCTAAGTTTATTTTATAGAAGCTAGATTTAATTAAAGGCGTTCATATGGCAAAGAAAATATTCCCGGAAGCATCGCGCAGGCTTTTCCATCATGTGTTTGTATGCAAGGTCTGCAAGAGCAAGATACGCGCGGATTCAAGGCAAGTCCGCTTGGGAAAAGTAAAGTGCAGAAAGTGTGGATCGCGCGCGTTGCGTCCGAAGAAAAAGCTTGGTGTGAAACAATAATAAACAAGCAAAGTTAGTGCAACCAAGGTGTAAATAGAATGGCTATCGAATTCATAACAATGCGCAAGCTGGCAAACAAAGCCGGCGAAGAGAAAGGAAAAATAAGGATTGTAAAACTCAAGGAGCAGCCAGAGGCGCTTGTTGATTACACATGTCCAGAGTGCGGCCACGCTGAAAAAAAGAAAGAGCTATGGCAAGAGCCTTTCGTGACCGGCAGCGGCGCGAACAGGAAGATGAGTGTTGTGTGTGCTGGTTGCGGAAAGAAGATGACAGTTTTGAAGCTGAAAAAACAAATAGCGAAGGAAAAGAAGAAAAAGAAGTAATTCCAAAGAAGTATAAGGTGAAAGATGTGGGTGAACGTTTTTGCTGTGCTTGCTGTGAGTGCGAATAAATACATTAAATTAGGCCTAATCCTAAAAACTTTTAAACCCAAAGACGAACGTATTTTAAATACGCTGAGGTGGCAGAATCTGGTAATGCGCTCGCCTGCAGAGCGAGAGAGCGAGGGTTCAAATCCCTCCCTCAGCTTTTTTCACGCAACTGGTGGGTAAATGAAAGCAAAAAAGATTCCTATAAAACTTTACAACACTGCCACGCGGAAGAAGCAGATATTCAAACCCATTCGAAAAAACACAGTACACATGTACAGCTGCGGACCGACTGTTTACGATTACGCACATATCGGACATATGTTTGCATATGTTTTTGTTGACACACTCAAACGTGTGTTGAAATTCAACGGTTTGAAGCTGAAGACAGTGATGAACATAACAGACGTCGGCCATCTGACATCGGACGCAGATACGGGTGAGGATAAAATCGAAAAGGCTGCGCGCGAGAAGAAGATGGACGCATGGAAAATCGCTGAGTATTACACAAAAGACTTTTTTGATGCAATGCACAAGCTGAATGTCGAGCGGGCAGACATAATATGCAAGGCAACCAACCACGTAAAAGAAATGATTGAGCTCGTCAAGAAGATGGAAAAGAGAGGGTTCACATACAAAACATCGGACGGCATTTACTATGATACGTCAAAATTCAAAGGTTACGCGGACTTTGCA
>CAZSGV010000045.1:0-2577 GCA_964606565.1 uncultured archaeon | reverse complement strand
ATTCAACACGCATCCACGACTTGCATTTCGGACATCTTCGTTTTTTAATCGCATATATTGCGGGTATTACAAAAGTTATCAGAAGTATGAAAATCACTATATACAAACTTATCGAATCAAATTCGTAATCGTATATCGGAGCATCAAATTCGGCGCTGAGAGTGGCATTACCTGAGATTATCTCGCCAAGCGTTTGCACAGTAAGATACAAGCCTTCGCCGTATTTTTCCTCTTGGAAGTACGGAGTGATATACGCGCGTCCGATACGGCCAGCCTTTGCATCGTTTATGTCTCCTTCCAGTCCATAACCCACTTCTATTTTCCAGCGCCTGTCTTCAATCGCAGCGACTATAAGCAGTCCGTTGTCTTCTCCTTTCTGCCCGATGCCGTTCTTCTCAAAAACCTCCACAGCATATTCCTCAATCGACATCGGCTGCGTTGTGTCAACTGTGAGCACTGCTATCTCGGCTGTGGTCGCTGCCTTGAGTTGGGCTGCGTAATTGTTTATTGCGCTTTCGTACGACGGCTCGATCACGTTTGCAAAATCATTCACATACGGAACAATCGTTGGTATGCTCTGTGCATGCACGCGTGGCAATAGAAAAAGAATTAATAAAAAAGGAAAAACGGATTTAGCAAAAGTCTGTCTCTTCATTTAAACAACCTCAGCACTGAATTTGCTATGGGAATACTTCTGGCGCCTCTTCTGATCCTTCCGCTGCTTCAAAGTATGTCTTCTCTGCGAATCCGAATGCATTTGCCAAAATGTTTGTCGGGAATCTCTTTATTGCTGTGTTATAGCTTCGAACAGCGTCGTTGTACCTCATTCGCTCCACTGCTATGCGGTTTTCCGTGCCCGCCAGTTCGTCCATGAGGTTGCTTATTGCTGTGATTGTCTGAAGCTCCGGATAGTTCTCGTACACAAGCAAAAGCCTGGATATTGCTGAATCCAGCTGCGTTGCTGTTTCTATTTGGTCGTCCACTGTTGTTGCAGATGTCCACTGGCTTCTCAGGCTTGTAATCTCTGTCAACAGGCTGGCCTCGAACTGCTCGTACTCTTCCACTGTGTTCACTAGGTTCGGTATAAGGTCGTACCTGCGCTGGTACTGCGTTTCCACTTGTGCCCATTTCTCGCTTACTGTTTGGTCAAGCGTGATCAGCCTGTTGTATGTTCCAACAAGCCATAGGCCGATCACTATTACAACAGCGAGCATTATGAACCAAGGTTGCTTATAGAACTCTTTTCCTAGTTTTTTCCTTACCATATTATCTCTCTTTGTATTTTGCATCTTAAAAATATTATCTTCTCAATTTTTTCTTGAGTTTTTTTATTTTTGCCATTCTTTCAACGCGCGACAGCATTTGTTTTTTCAAACCGATGAACACGCCACCGTGCTTGCCGGCTGCGTATGTCGCTTCGCCGGGCTTTATTATCTTTTGCAGCACCGGGCTCTCGATGTCTATGTGGATCGTGCGGCTGCGCGTCTCAGGGTCTTTCAAATGTATGTACACTTTTGCTTTCAGGGGAATCTTCGATTTTGCAGGCCCGGACATATGAATCTAAAAACAATTTAAATTTAGGAAAATAAAAGTGGTATAAGCGGTGTTTACGAGTATGTTTATCGTGTTTGAAGGGCTCGATGGCGCAGGCAATACAACGCAGTCAAGGCTGCTGGCAGAATTTTTAAAAGGCCGCGGGCACGACGCACTGCTGACAAAAGAACCAACACAAAACCCGATCGGCAAGATAATACGCGATGTGCTGCAGCATCGTTTGAAAACTTCGCCGCTCGCACTGCAGCTGCTGTTTGTCACAGACCGTGCGCACCATTTTTATTCAGTGATCGACCCTGCTTTGAAAAAAGGCCAAATCGTGGTCAGCGACCGCTACATGTTTTCCACTTTTGCGTTTGGCGGGCTCGGCGTTGACGAAGAGCTTTTGAAAGAGCTGAACGAAAAATTCCGAATACCCGACCTCACGTTCATAATCGATGTGCCAGCAGAGGTCGCAATGGAAAGGATAAAGTCGTCACGCAAAGGCAAGCCGGAGTTTTTTGAAGACGTTGATAAATTCAAGGGCATTCGTGCGAACTATCTGAAGCTCAAGGACCAGTTCCCGAACGTGCACGTGATCGACGGCAACCGACCAATAGAAGCCGTGGCAGCAGATGTGCAGAAAATCGTTCTGGAAAAGTTGGAGTAGAACCGACAATTTTTTAATCAGATTAATATCCGTAACCGTTTAGTTCTTTAAACCTCATTGCTATTTTTACTTCCCTTCTAATTTTTATTATAAGATCCTCATCTAAGAATATCTCATACTTTTCTATTTCTGTTGGTGGAATTTCTTCATATCCGCCAATAAATTCAGGCAGGTTCGAAACAGGGATGCCTTCATCTTCAATACGCTTGGATAAAGTGTACAAAAATTCTCGAAGCTTTCCTTCTTTTACCTTTAATTGAGGTCTATCAGAATATGTAAAAATTTTATCGTATACCTGCCGAAAGGGTGTAGATTTTACGCCTTCTATTTTCTTTCCTTCTGCCCTTAACCAAATTGCATAATCAGGATGATCG
>CAZSGV010000044.1:0-2955 GCA_964606565.1 uncultured archaeon | reverse complement strand
CGACAGCCCAAAGGAAAATCTTGAGCAGTATTCGATTCCTTCCAACCTTGCAGCAGAGATTCTGAACCTTACAAAACTTAACAAGGACATAGAAGACAAGGTCGTTTTCGACTTTGGTTGCGGCAGCGGAAGGCTTGCAATCGGCGCTGCGTTGCTAGGCGCGAGAAAAGTCGTAGGCGTGGACATCGATAAAAATATGATAAATCTTGCAAAGAAAAACGCAGAAAGTGTGGAAACGAATATTGAGTTTGTTTGCATAGATATAGAAAAATTTTCAGGCGAATGCGACACGATTCTGCAAAACCCACCGTTTGGTATGCGTGGCGAGAAACACAGCGATCGGGCGTTTTTGAAAAAAGCATTAGAATGCGGCAATAAAATCTACAGTTTGCATCGTGGCGGATATGAAAAAACGAGGGAGTTTATAAATAAGTTTGCCGAACAGAACGGAGGAAAGGTCGTGCAAGTGAAAGAATTTAAATTCGACATACCATATATGTTTAAATTCCACAAAAAACCAAAAGTAAGTTATAATGTGGACTTGTTTGTGATTGAAAAGATCGTTTGAGTGGATTGAAATGGATTTGAAAGTTGTAAAGCAGGACGATAAGACACTTGTCCTAGAAGTATCAGGAGAGACTGTTACAGTTACTAATGTGCTCAGGGGCGAGCTTTGGGAAGACCCGAACGTTAGCGAAGCTGCGCAGATAAAGGAGCATCCATATCTTGTTGAGCCGAAAGTTTTTGTAAAAACTTCCCGCGGCAAACCGCAGACGGCTTTGAATAAAGCAGCTGACAGAGTTGTGAAACAGACAGAAGAATTTGCAACAGAATTCAAAAAAGGTCTGAAGAAATAAAAAGGGATTATAAAAAATCAGCAGATATATTCCCCGTTTTCCTCCAATAGATTTTCTTTGACATATATGGGACTGCCTGTGCGAACAGCAATTGCAGTTGCATCGCTTGGTCTGGCGTCCAAACTTGCGATTTTGTTCCCGTTCCTCACGATAATCTTTCCGTAAAAGGTGTTGTCGCGTAGCTCGTTCACTTTTACCATAATCAAGTCGATCCCCAAAATTTCAAAAGAATCCGCTGCTATGTCATGCGCGTTCGGTCTGGGCGGAACCACTTCGTTAATCCCCATGAGTATGCTGTTTGCCTGATATTTTTCCACATATGCTGTTATTATGTAGCAGTCGGACGTGAGGGTGACAATGCCGTTATCATCTACTATTCCTGCAGCAATCGACACTTCTTTATAGCCATCTGTTGAGAGCCCAGATATTCCAGAGATTGTTATAAACAGGTTTTGGAAAGGCGCAAAATATGCGAGAGCAAAGATTATCACAACCGCAACCAGCCCGATAAAAAGCATTTTATTTTTTTCAAGACTAAGCCTTCTTTTGAATTTCATTCTCTTCAATTTTTTTGATTTCGATTTTTTGGGTTTATATCTATATGCCATCTCAGCTCACGTAATTTAATTTTAATTTTTTAGCATAATTAATTGTTTCTTTCATTTCAGCTTCGTTCACAACCCGGCGGATATCCATGTATTCGTATGCTTTGTATGCCGGCCTGTATTGATCCATTATATTTACTATTGATTTTGTCCGTATATTTTTTGCAATCCAGCTTAATACAGGCTTTGTGCAGCATTCGACATGTTTGGGCAACACGAGATGCCTTATTGTAAGCTCTGCTTGTTCGGCTGCAATGCTGTGGTTCCTTTTGCAGATTTCAAAATAGTTATTGATTTTCGATATGTGACGCGCGCATTCGTTGTTGCCGTATTTGAAATCAGAAAGGTACATATCAACGACTCCGTCAAGCAGTCTCATCGTCTTTTCGCTCATGTAGAAATTGCTGTTCCATATTTGCGGTGTGTTGGCTTCAATCATATCGATTGTTTTTAGGATCGACAGAAGATTTGGCGTAGGCTCTCCGCCGACCCAGTTCACGTTTCGCGCGCCTGCACGTTTTCGGCGTTCTATCGCTTCTGCCAGCATTTTAGGGGGTACAGGTATGCCGCTTTCTCCCCACTGTGATATGGTCCAGTTCTGACAGTTCAGGCAATTGAAATTGCATCCAATGAAAAAAACAGTGTGGCTTGGTGTTATGTGTGCTTCTTCGCCCAGATGTATGAGTTCAGACGATATCAAGCAATTCTCAGTTTCCGGAACCTTACATATGCCTGTTTCACCCGACATACGATTAGCTCCACAAGCATGTTCGCAAAGGTCGCAAGATTTCAGCATGTCTTTGACCAGCATTATTTTCAGGTCAAGCAGGGAAAAACGAGGCACTTCGAGTTCGTTCAAGTCTAGCTTATCTTTGTCTATTAGAAACTGCGTTTGGTGAAGTTTTTGTACTAGCCGGTCGTGCTCTTCCCACATTTTCTTGGCAGACATGCTTTCATCAAAGTCAAATACAATCCGCTTCGCTATTTGGAATTTTGCAGGCAGGTCGTTTGTGATGATCCTAACATAACGCGGCAATATTCGCTTGACCATAGGGACTTTCAAAGCCTCTGTGCTATCGTATTTTGCTAGATTCCACATTCAAACCACTAGATAATATAACTATTTTTAGAGAAATAATCACTGTTCGGACAAAGGATGAGTTTAGACAACAAGCTTTTTGAGATATTTTTCTGCATCTTCGATGGAATCTGGGACTTTTCTCGCATCAATAAAAAACACATCATGCAGTCTCCACAGCCGCTTGGATTTTTGTTGGATCGACTTTTTGTTGATGTTTGATTCGACTTCGTACCCGATGAAATTATCCACATCTAAAACATCGACTATCCCCCCACGCATTTCTATTTCTGTGCCGACTGTCCGGTTTCGTTCGCGCAGTATCTTGAAAATAATCGATTTTATTATCCAGTGTTTTGTGCTTTCATGGCTGTTATGCATGAAAAGGCAGTTTTTGTTGTTATTGTTAAGCACG
>CAZSGV010000043.1:1058-2992 GCA_964606565.1 uncultured archaeon | reverse complement strand
TTATAGCCATCACATCACCTAAATAAAGAACGGACGATTAAAGATTAAAGCGTTTCTGGAGGAATATACTAATACACTTCAAGCGAGCTGTGCGCGTCTCTTTTTTCAAGAAGTTCGAACGAGCCGTTGTTTGATCTGAACACGTAGACTATCGAACCTTCTCTGTAATTTTCAATATTCTCTTTGACATCGCCTTCAGTCCTCTCTTCAAACCCTGTCAGCTCCATCCCGGCTCCTTCTATCTGTTCCCTTGTGTAACTTTCCCCTATCTTAATTTTTCCTATCTCAAGTCCCATACCAGCACCGAAAATCTGCTTTATTTTTAAAAGATTTAAATTGTACGATTTAACACCAAAAGATTAATAAGTCACCGCATATACATTATATAATCCGTGCTAGAAACCCGTACTCGACTTCTTGAATGACAGTATCACTTGAAAAAGCTTAATCGCAAAAAGCCAAACTAAGATGTGTTTAATATGTCGGAAGAAATGAATGTCAATCCGCCGGACACTGCAATAATGTATGCTATCGCAGACCAAAGTGCGAGAAAGAAAGAGAATCTGCCGGCAAAGGAGCATGGGTGCTCCCATTGTGGCAGTACTAATCTTATCTACGATAAAGAAATTGGCGAGGCTGCCTGCAGGGATTGCGGGCTTGTGGACGAGGCGCTCAGCGAGCAAATGATAAGCAGGAAGCAGGAATGGAGAGCATTCACCACAGAAGAAAGTGATAAAAGAAGTAGGGTCGGCCCAGGCGAGAGGCAATCGCACAGAGTTAGAGGCTCGACGTTTAATGAAAGAGAAAAGGGGCTGACTCTTGAACGAATGCGCGAATACAGGAGAATGAAAAAATGGAACAGGGGGTCTAAACTCCTGACATCTGAAGACAGGAACCTCGCACATGCTATAGCCGAGCTGGACAGATTGGTGGACGCATTGGAAAGTGTGCCACTTTACTGCAAAGACGAGGCTGCGTATATATACACAAAAGCCTTGAAAGCAAAGCTGGTCCGCGGAAGAAGCATAAATGGCATAATGGCCGCATCGTTGTACGCATCAGTCAGGATGAATAAAATCCCGAGAACATTGAAAGAAGTGTCAGCGGCATCGCCATTACCCCAAAAAGACATTGCAAGAAACTATAGGCTGCTGCTCAAGGAATTAGACATTAAGATGCCTGTGCCAGATGCCAGAGATTTAATTATAAAGATCGCTACTAAAGCCGGTGTGGAGCAAGGCGCCCAAGATTTGGCGTACAATATATTGACAGAAGCGTATGGGAGAAAAATCCTTGATGGTAAAGACCCGGCAGGCCTGGCTGCGTCCGCTTTGTACATAGCGTCTGTGCATGAGAAGGAAAAAATAACACAAGATATGTTGGCAAAGGCTGCTGGCGTAACAGAAGTTACAATAAGAAACAGGTATAAGGATTTGGAAGAAAAATTGTCAGAAGTTGGGATGTCGATAGAGCAAATAATAGAAGCGTATGTGCTTTAAACCGCACTTATCCTGATGCGAAGGATTTAAGGGCAACTAAAATTAAAACCTTTCGCAAAAGAAGACCGATACAATATAAAAATCTAACAGCTTAACAAGTTTACATGGGCAAAAAGAAAAGGAGAGACAAGATAAAATACGGCAAATCAAAAGGGACAACACCACGCCCGATCGTGTTTTCAGAAACTAACAGGGGTAGGAAAGCAGCAGAGCGCCGCAGACGCAGGCAAGCGGCAGCACCAAAAGAGCCAATAGAGGCAAAGGAAACAATAGAACCATTGATTGCATTAGATTTCAAAGAGCCGGTCCCGGCAATTTATGAGCCGGAAAACATTGAGGCAGAGGTCCAATCAATAACAGATAAAGCCGTAGAGACGCTGGAAAAAAAGCTGGCAACAGACGAGCCACCGGAGTACGGCATGCTCAAACTGGGCG
>CAZSGV010000043.1:0-1048 GCA_964606565.1 uncultured archaeon | reverse complement strand
AAAAAGAAAAGGAGAAACAAGACAAAGTACGGCAAAATAAAAGGGACAATACCGCGCCCGATCGTGTTTTCAGAAACTAATAGAGGTAGGGAAGCGGCAGCGCGCCAGAGACGCAGGCAAGCGGCAGCACCAAAATATCCAATAGATGCAAGAGAGACAAAGGAAACAATAGAACAAGTGACTGCAGTAAATTTCAAAGAGCCGGTCCCGGCAATTTATGAGCCGAAAAACGTTGAGGCAGAGATCCAATCAATAACAGATGAAACAATAGAGAAGATGGCAAAAGAACTGGCAACAGACGAGCCACTGGAGTACGGCATGCTTGAACTGGGCATAGAGGAATTTGCAAAAGGATCATGGATGGACGAAAAAGAAGCTGCCGGACGCATGGCATATATGATAAAGGGCGAGCTGAAGAAGCTGATTGACGAGGGCGACCGAAAAAAGACAATATCGTTTTTGAACATGCTGAGAAAAAAGAGCCTGTATGACGTTTCGACAATTTTCAATCTTGGAAAAAGAGATGCATCTAACCTGAGGTCTTCTATGATGGGCGAACGGTTCTTTATTCTGACAGACCCTAATCTGACCATCAGGGAAGCCGCAGAAAAGAGCGGCTTGGGCAAAAACACTGTAATGAATTATAGGGCCGCTTTGAAAGCCCTTGGTCCGGAAATTGCAAGGTACAAAACAAAGGGTATACCGATCGACAAGATGTCGGACCTCTACGATCATATTCTCGAATTGGTCGAAGCAAACAAAGACGGGATAACACCAACTGACATACTTAACGATTGCGAAGCTGCTTATGGGATGCCTAGAGTTGGGTCGCCAAAGAGTAATAAAAAATGGAGGATACTTGATGAGATCGCCAGTGCGGAAAAAGACGGAAAAATAACATTCATCGACGGCAAGTATTTCCCTTGCTGGGAATAATTCACATCTCCTCAAGCACCTACTCTGGCACTTTGGTAAGGAGAGACTTGTTCAGGATATAAGGTTTTGTCAGGATACATACAATCGGTTAATGCCCGATATGCCTCTAGAA
>CAZSGV010000042.1:0-3229 GCA_964606565.1 uncultured archaeon | reverse complement strand
GTATACCAGAGGACGACCCGCGCAATGCTGCAGTTATTGCTGACCAAGTGGGCGATAATGTGGGTGATGTTGCTGGTATGGGCGCGGACTTGCACGAGTCGTATGCAAGCGCCATTCTGGCATCGATGTCTCTGGGCGCGTTCGCGTTTATTGCTAGTGGGATGAGTTTCAACGGGATGGTGGCGCCACTGATGATTATGTTCGGTGGTGTTGTAGCATCAGTTATCGGAACGGGCTTAGTAAGACTGAAAAAAGAGCGGGTATCGCAAGGGGCGCTTCTGTCTGCTATACGAAGAGGCGTGTATAGTGCGTCTGTTTTGTCGGCTGTGTTTTCGTTTGCAATAATCTATCTGTTGTTCGGAATGCAGTACGTAGGGCTTTTCGGCTCTATACTTACAGGGCTTGTTGCAGGAGCAGTGATTGGGATTGTGAGTGAGTATTTCACATCATCTGCCTATAACCCGACTAAAAGTGTTGCGCACTCATCTCTTAGCGGTGCAGGGCCTCTTATAATAAACGGAATGTCTGTCGGCATGATGAGCACGGCTGTGCCTATATTAGTTGTAAGCCTTGTTGCCACGCTCAGCTATTTTATTGCAGGAGGCGCGGCGAATCCAGATTTCGGGTTATATGGAATATCGCTGGCTACTGTCGGGATGTTGAGCACTTTGGGGATAACTTTGGCAACAGACGCGTATGGACCGGTTGCTGATAACGCTGCTGGTATTGCGGAAATGTCTCACCAAAAGCCTGTAGTAAGAAACAGGCTGGACGCGCTTGACTCTATTGGAAACACAACAGCAGCCACAGGCAAAGGTTATGTCATCGCTTCGGGAGCTATGACTGTCTTATCGCTTATAACAGCTTATACGGGTTTAGTGAATCGGTTGATTGCGCCAGACACATTAGCTCTAAGCCTTTCAGACCCGGTAATAATCACAGGCCTCTTCATAGGGGGCATGTTGCCTTTCTTGTTCAGTTCTACGACCATGAGCGCTGTTGGGAGGGGCGCTGAAAAGATTGTGGAAGAAGTCCGCAGGCAGTTTAAAGAGATACCAGGGATTATGAAAGGAAAGACCAGACCAAATTATGCCAGGTGCGTAGACATTGTGACAAAAGCTGCGTTGAAGGAATTGATGAAACCAGGACTAATTGCAATAATATCCCCTATAGTTGTCGGTTTGGTCCTTGGTCCGAAAGCAGCCGTAGCCTTGCTTGTAGGCACGCTCATATCCGCTTTCGCAATGGCGCTTATGATGTCTAATGCAGGTGCAACATGGGACAATGCTAAGAAGTATATAGAATCCGGCAAGTATGGGGGCAAGGGATCGGACGCGCACAAGGCCGCTGTGGTAGGCGACACTGTTGGCGATCCGTTCAAGGACACTTCCGGACCATCGTTGGACGGGCTAATGAAACTTATGACAATGGTATCTCTGGTACTTGCTCCTATTATTGTGAAATATGCTCTGCTTTGAATTTAATATCTTTAATACTCTTTGAAACAAGATATTTTTGATGCAGTGTGTGGGTTAGGGTATTAAGAGGCAAAAATATTAAAATACAGTTATAAAAGATTTGTTAAAGAAATATGTAAAATAGAATGTCAAAGAGGTGTAAGCGTGTATCGAATAGCGACAGTAGAAGACAAAATAAGAGTGCCTCCGGAAAAACTGGGCACAGACGTGAAAAAAGCTATAAAATCAGCTATAGCCGATCAGTTGGAAGGCATAGTCAATTCAAGGCTAGGCGTAATACTTTCTGTTATGTCAATAGACAAAGTTGGCGAAGGGAGGATAACGCCTGGGGATCCTGGCGTGTATTATAATTGCGAATTCAATCTCTTGACATTCAAGCCGGAAATCCATGAGATAGTTTACGGCGAAGTCATAGACAACACAGAATTCGGATCGTTCATCAGAATGGGACCAATGGACGGTTTGATACACATATCGCAGTTGATGGACGACTTTGTCAGTTTTGACAACAAGAATTCCTTGTTCCTTGGCAAAGAAAGCAAGCGCACATTGAAGGAGGGCGACTTGGTACGCGCAAGAGTGATAGCAGTGAGCCTTAGCCGAGGAGAAAATAAGATAGGGCTCACTATGAGACAACCTGGACTTGGCGGATTGGCGTGGATTAAAGAAGAGAAAAAGAGGAAAAAGACAGGCAAACAACAGCAAGGAGCAGCTGCTGGTAAAGCAGAAAAAAAGAAACAAACAAAAAAAGAGGAAAAGGCAGAATAAAAATTGGTTAATTGTGTTATGTTGAGGGAGATATTTTATGGCTAGGCGGACACAAGTATGTAGGAATTGTAAGCGCTTCACAAAAGAAAAGGTGTGTCCGGTATGCAAATCAACAAACCTCTCAACCAGCTGGAAGGGGATAGTTATAATAATCAATACAGAGGGCGAGATTGCAAAAACGCTTGAGATAAGCGAGCCGGGAAAATACGCGCTTTATGTCGGCTGAGGGCTGCAAACTGTTTTGATTGGGATGTGTCGTATATGGAAATAAAAATTGCAAAAGAAATGGACAACCCGTTTTTCAAAAGGAAAGATTTGCAAGTGGAGATTGTTCATATGAGTGCGCCGACTCCAAGAACAGATGATTTGAAAAAGGAACTTGCTAAAATGTACAAAGTCGATGAAACCCAAGTTTCCGTGGACTATATTCTCACAAAAAGAGGCATAGGCGAATCAACAGCAAGAGTTAAGATTCTGAACGAAAAGCCAGTTGTTGTTGAAAAACCAAAAGAGGTTCCAAAAGAAGTCCCAGCAGAAGCGCCGAAAGAAACTACAAAAGAAGAAAAGAAAATTGAGGAGCCTAAAGAAAAACCAGAGAAAGAAGATAAAAAAGAAGGTGATAAGGCTGAAGCACAAGCCAGTGAAAGTCAGTAAATTCTACAAAATCAGCGAAAACAAAGTCGAAAGAACCAGAAGGGTCTGTGATAGATGTGGCGATGGTACTTTTATGGCCGGTCATAAAGATAGATGGTATTGCGGGAAATGTGGGATGACTATTTGGAAAAAGAAAGAGGAAAGTCCAAAAAAGAAATAGGTTTTAGAAAATTACTTAAGCCGGCTCGGATAATTTTTATAAAGATAGCTATGAAATCAAAAGCAATCAGCCCAATGATAGCGGTTGTCCTTCTGATCGCTTTCACAGTAGCTGTAGGCGGTATAATGAGCTTATGGCTGACAGGATATGCGACAACAACGACCAGCAG
>CAZSGV010000041.1:0-3277 GCA_964606565.1 uncultured archaeon | reverse complement strand
AAAAGCATCGCGCGAAAAACAAATCTCACACTTGCAGAACTGGACCTGTATTTATGGTATATGGAAACTGGTAGGATTTTGAAATAATAGTTCATCTCCAGTTGTTGACAACCGGTTTTTTTGTATAGGGTACTCCCCATGCGTTCCATATCATCCTTTTCAGTCCGCCACGCACGCCGTGCACATACCATTCCCTGAACGACGTTTTGACTATTGTGCCCCTTTCATACTTTCCTCTCAATCTAAGGCCTGTACAATATCTGCCATACCTCCGCCCGAACTCAGAATCTTCACCATGCCCTGCCAATCGTTCTAAAAACACTTCACTCCCATCCTTAATCGCTTTGCAGATATCTTTCCGAACAGACATACAGAATCCGTAAGGTCTGTAAAAGTTGTTGCCCATGAGCGTGTACGCCCACTGGTGAAGGTTCAAAACTCTTGCATAATAGAACAGCCTACGTTTGTCCGCAACCTCTTCGTCAAGCGGCCTCGCGGAATAGTTCACATAAGCGTATCCTTTGTCAAACGCGTTAATCGTCGCAGGTATGAATCCCATACCAATAGCCGTGTCAGCATCCAGAAAAGTTATTATTTTATTTTTTGCCATCTCAAAGCCCATGTTCTTCGCAACCGAGCGATTGCCGTCGGAGAATTCCCATTTTACAGCATCACCGTATCTCTTCTTCATACGCGCCAGAAAATCCTTTTTGCTGCTCTGTTCAAGCTTGACAATCACGATTATTTCTTCACTGCCTGTGCCGTTCGCTTCGATTTCGCCTGTCACAGAATCCAAACATTTCTGCAAATATTTTTCATCAGATTCCAGCGCAGGGATTATGAATGATATCATAATTTTTATTAAAACTGAAACCTTTAAAAACAGTAAGTTATTTTAATCCAGCGGAGATTTGTATTAACATGCCTAAACGAAAATCAAAAACGAAAACGTCGGAGAAGATAATCCTTGTAAGATATGGAGAGATTTTTCTAAAGTCAGAACCAGTCAAACGAATATACACAAAGCGTTTGAAGGAAAACATCAAGCACAGCATGAAAGCAACCAGCATAAAGAAATTCGAAATCCAACGTATGCGCGGCAGGATTTTCATCAGCGTGCCCAAAACGAAAATAAAGAAGACATCAGAAATTCTGGCGAACACGTTCGGCCTTGTTTCGTTTTCAGTGTGTGACCACATCGACAGCTCGTTTGTGAAGGATATACAGGCTTTTGCAAAGAAGAACTACAAAGAGTGGATACCACGCGGAAAAACGTTTGCAGTTCGCGGAAAGCGCAGCGGTTCGCAACGCGAGAAGTACACAAGCATGAAGCTGGCAAAGCTTGTTGGCGATGTGATCAATCGAAAGGTAAATTTGTCAAAACCGGATGTGGAAGTCTTTGTCGAGGTCCGCGGAGACCATACGTATTTTTACACTGAAGTTGTGCGTGGTCTTGGCGGCATGCCTGTTGGCACAGCCGGAAAGGTTCTGTGCTTGCTGTCCGGAGGAATAGACAGCCCTGTTGCCGCGTGGCTCATGATGAAGCGCGGTTGCTTTGTGCATTATGTCCACTTTCATCCGTTCAGGGAAAACAAAAAAGCCATTAATTCAAAAATCAGAGAGCTTGTGACACTGCTGTCAAAACACTCTGGCAGAACAAAGGTGCATTTCATCCCATCTGCGCCTTTTCAGTTGCTCGCAGACGTACCTGCCAAATATCAACTTGTGCTTTTCAGAAGGTTTATGATGAAAGTCGCTCAACGTGTGGCCGAGAAGGAAGGGATAAAAGCGCTTGTGACCGGTGACAACCTGGCGCAGGTGGCTTCACAAACGCTTGACAATCTGAGTGCAACCGAAAGCAGCACGATATTGCCGATATTCAGGCCGTTGTTGACGTATGACAAACAGGAGATAATCGAGCTGGCGAAAAAAATCGGCACATACAAAATCTCGATAAAACCGTACAAGGATTGCTGCTCGATCGTTGCACGCAAACCGTCGACAAAAGCGAAAATGGAGATTATTGAAAAAGTTGAGAAGGAATTGGACATGGAAAAAATCATCAACATGTCTTTGGACATGGCTGAGACTGTCAAGTTTTGAATAGCAACTTGTTTTTGCAGATTTTACAAGCTCTCTTTGAGCAGGAAGTACATCCCGGCCAGAGCCAACACGCCGAGCAATGTCCCTATAGCTGTAATCGAGCTGATTGCTATGAACTGTCCTGTCAGCGGGCTGATTACTACAGACGTGCCTTTGTAATCTGCGGGCAGTGAAATCGGAAAGCTGCGTTCGATCGCGTCCATTATGTAATTGTTCTGTGAATAGACCATCCAGAAACCGGCAACGCTTATTATCATATTGAATACTATCAAAGCTTTCCACACAGCTGCTATGTCCCTTACAGAAAACCTTTTAGATGAAGTCTTTTTACTTCTTGTTTTTCTTGCCATAATCAACTTTTAGTGAAAGCATGTTTAAAAACTTTAGGATTTTTTTATGCGGGGGGCGAGATTCGAACTCGCGTAGGGACTAACCCACAGACACCTCAAGCCTGCCGAATTGACCAGACTATCGGACCCCCGCTCAAAAGCAATAATGTAATTGAAGATTATTTAAGTTTTGTCTTTTATTAATTGTTTGATGAAAGCAGAAAAATTTAGAGAATTCCTGAAGGGTCACAAAAACGAGGATTGGTTTTATTCAGAAATAAGCAACACATGGTACACAGATTTGAACAAGACACTTACTATTACTGACTTCCCGGAAGCAGTCATCAGGAACATCGACAAGAAACTGATGCCTGATTTTTATGAATTGATGAATTCCGGCCTTCCTAGAACACCGTTAGTTGAAGGGACAATCGGGATGCTTGAGGGTTTGTGGAGGTCCAAGCTTATAATAGCTTCTAAAAAGGCCGAGCAAGAAACAGGTTTACAGCCAGAGATAGAGAAGATACTGCCACACGTATATCCAATAAAAATGGCCGTAATGACAGGCGTAGACCAATATTCAGCAGAAATATTTGTCAAGAACAAAATATGCCCGCTTTATTATCGGGACGTCCCTGAAAAAATGCAAGGAGGTCGGATAGCAGTTGTGGGAACCATTCATGCTGAGAGAAACGGAAGGCTCACAGGAGAGACTGAGGCCGTGCCGGACGATGGCGACAGGGGAGTGCTATTCCTCGCGGATATGTTCGCCTCTCTTGGGTATACTGATAAAATTGAAGAATTAAAAGAGTTGACAGATTATTCATGTCGAACAAACGGGCTAG
>CAZSGV010000040.1:0-3384 GCA_964606565.1 uncultured archaeon | reverse complement strand
GAGCTGTGTGTCGCAAGGCTTGAACTGCATGCGCAGAAAAACACAGTGAAAAGCTTCCTTGGCAAGAGAGCGATATCGCGCAGAAAAAATGCCGAGGATGCCGAACGTAAAAAGCGCTATTATGCAAATCATATAAATTCACTCAGTTAACATTGGCCGCCAGACGGAGCCCCACTACCAGAACCTATAGGACCTAGTCCAGGCTGCTCTGCAGTTGTGCTTAGCTCTTGCTTGCATTCTTCTGGCGCTGTGTTGAATGTATTACACACTGCTTGTTTTATTGCCTCTGGAGATCTGTTAACATTTACAGTTTGTCCATTTATTAAAAATGTCGGCGAGCCAGTAACACCGTACTGTTCGCACAGTTCTGTGTCGATGTCAAATGGTGGGAAGCTGCCTCCGCTCCAAGTGCTTTGATCGTTTAGTTTCTCGGTTGTCTTAAATTCTTCGTCTGTTTCAGTCATACAGGTATCCAGTGCAGCATTATCTATACCGACCTCGCCAATGCAACCCTCATAATCACCAGCTTCGACAAAACACCTTAGATATTCTGTGAACTTATCTTGCTGTTGCGCTTGTATGCAATACATCCTCAAGTTTTCATATACTTCTGTTTCTCCGTGCATTGCATAATTTACAAAATTAACTTCCAAATCAGCTTTATTCCCAAGCAGCTCTATCACAGGTACGTACGCCTTTAAGAATTGCAATCCGTATGGACAGTATGACATCACAAATGCGTGAGCTTCAGGTCTATCAGATTTTGGAACTTCTTGTGGCTGCGTTGTAGTGGTTGTAGTTACAGGCGTAGTCATATCAATTGGTCGTTCATTAGGAAAAAGCCATTTTCCATCTCTGGTTACGTAGACATCTATTTGATTACCTTGATAAGAAGTTGTAACTTTGTAAATCCCACTCATTTCTTCTACATCAACTAGTGTCGCTTCACCTGTTTGTACCAAATTATTGTTTATGTAATCCACTGCTTTATCAGCAGCCTGCTGTTCAGTCAACCCTCCAACAACTGCAGCTTGCCCTGTTGTCCGCATGCCTCCGAAGAGTTGCGGATATGCTATCAGAACCAAAGTAAAAGCAAGAAGGATAAAAGTCGATATCATCCAAAGATTTTTTGGCACACTGAACTTTGGAATCTTTATTGTTATTTGCTCTTTTTGTTCAGACGCTTCTTCGGATTTTTCATCAGCCACGGAATCACTATAACAATTTGTTGTTTATTAGTTTTTAAATGTTTAACAAGCCTATGCAAGTTGTGCAATCTCTTTTAATTTCTCGATAAACGTCTCTGCTTCTTCTTTTGTGTTGTAAAGATAAAGCGATGCGCGCGCAGACCCGCGAATACCACGCGCGTTGAACCAAGAATGCACGCAATGCGCACCTGAACGAATCATTATGTTCGCTGTGTCATCCAACATTATGGCTATGTCATGTGGGAACATTCCCTTGATGTTGAATGATATTATCCCACCACGCAGCTTGGAGTCGGCCGGCCCGATTATGCCAAGACCTTTTATGTCCTTTATGCCGTCAGTTATAATTTCATTAAGCCGTGCCTCGTGCGCTGTCACATTCTTTCTGCCAATCTTTTCCAAATAATCAGCTGCAGCAGCCATGCCCATTGCACTTGCGTAATTCTGAAGTCCAGCCTCGAACTTTTCAGGCGGATTCAGCATGATGCAAGAATCGTACGTTGTGTCCTTAACAGTATCCCCGCCGATGATGAAAGGCTGCAACTTGTCCAACAAGTCATATTTTCCATAAAGTACACCTATACCGCTCGGTCCCATCATCTTGTGACCGGAAAACGCAAGGAAGTCCGCGTCCAATTTTCGTACGTCTATGTTCTTATGTGGAACGCTCTGAGCACCGTCTACCATAACAAGCGCGCCTGCTGCATGCGCAATCTCAATAACTTCTTTTATCGGAATCGTATAGCCGTCCAGATTCGATGTATGTACAATCGATACGAGCTTCATCTTGTCGCCGATGTCTTTGACCTTGCGCTCGAACTCACCCAAGTCAAAAGTCATATCCTCTGCAGAAAAAATAATTTCGTGCTTTATGCCTTTCCGCTTTGCCAGCAGCTGCCAAGGCAACAGATTGGAGTTATGCTCACGATCGCTTGTCAGCACTACATCGCCAGAGCTAAAATCGAATGCGTTCGCAACAAGGTTCAGCCCCTCTGTCGTGTTTCGGGTAAAAATAATCTCCTTGTCACTCTTCGTGCCAATGAATTTCGCCATCCGCTTGCGTGCGTGCTCGTACGCCTCGGTCACCATGTTGCCGATTTTGTGTATGCTTCTTCCAGCGCAGCCCGGATATTTGTAATAATATTCGTTCATCGCTTCGATGACTTGCGTTGGCCGCAGCGCCATGCACGCATTGTCAAAATAAATTATCGGCTTTCCTTTGAGCTTTGTCTGAAGCACCGGAAAATCAGCACGGATTTTTTCCACGTCCATTATTATTTTATAACACCGTTATAATTTAAAGCTTTCCGTGCAGCAATTACCTGGCATAATTAAAAAACATAACATTTATAAGCCCCCGCCAGCAATAGATTCTTGGTGAGCTGGTCGGGTAGCTTCGCTTGCTGATCAAACAGCAAGTGAGGAAGTTCCATCCATCTGAGGGAGCTACGAAAGCCGCCACGCGGCAGAGTAGTAGCATGCTGAGAAGCATTCGGCTGTATCAGAAACGGAACTTTCCTGTCTCGCCAACAATGTAGCTGAAGCTCTTTCGGGCTGTCAAATGTCTGAATCGGAAAAGGCTGAGTTGAGACAGGATAAGATGAAACGGACAGTCGGTCCTGATGTGATGCAAGCACAAGCGCTCAGACAAATGCTACCTAAGTTTCCGAATGGAAGCGAAACAGAAGATGGGCTATGACCAGCACGCCATTCTATTTTTAAAGTTTTCTGACAAATCTGTTAATATGTTAGAATTGAAATCGACAATGGATCCAAGTGTGTTCAAGTTATATGAAGGTGTTAAGTTAGTGAGCGTAGTAAACACAAAACCTGAAACAGTTATATTGATGGGAGAAGGGTATGAAAGGTGTCTTCATGATGTCCATAAATACCTGATGGAAAATCACAGTAGTTTGGGATTACCATGCCCCCCAAGTGGTATAGAGTACAGAGACTTTTTCAGCGAAGACGGAAAAGTTGCCGAAGGGCATATTAAGATATCATATTTCAATCTGAGAAGAGTCAACACTCAGAATGCGGATACATGAATATTTTAAATTCCGGCAAACACAAGTTATAGTTTGATAGTATATTTGATACAAATTATAGTTGATATGTATGGCAAAGAAAGACAAAATCTACATGCCGAGCGGATCTGGCGAGCTCATACGATACG
>CAZSGV010000039.1:0-3666 GCA_964606565.1 uncultured archaeon | reverse complement strand
CAAAAAACTCAAAAAAAACTTTATTTGGTAAAAAACACAAATTTTTAAGAGATAGTATGAAAGCTTTAAAAGCCTTTCTAGTTTTAGTAGGGTTTGTTTCCATGTTTTCTATTTTTTCAAGTCTTGTTTTTGCCGAGCCAACATTCAATGAATATACAACATCTCAAATAAACACAACGGTATACACACAGAACCTTAATTATGGATTTCAACTGAACATAACAAACATAACAGGTACAACAGTGACTTACGATGTTAGCAACGCGACATGGCAATTTGGAAAACCAGATGGCGCTTATTATAATTATACGGGTCTTAACAGTTCCTTATGGGCGAATTTCACGAACAACACTGTAGGCATCTGGTGGATCAATTTTACGCAACAGAACTTGGGACCAGCCGGTAATTACAATATAACCGTTTATGCAAACAACACTTTAGACGTGTGGAACAGCTCATCGACTTATGGCTTTACTGTCAACCAAAGCGCAACAAACGTGACTTTATTTTTGGACGGCACTCAAGGAAACAATTCGTATACGCGAGGCGATGCAGCTAATATATCAGTTGTAGCAAACACATCGTATACGGTCACTGTTAATTTAACTACAGATTTCACTTCTACTTATAATGCCTCTGGAAGTTCGCAGCTGGACAATGCTACAACACTGACATACGCGGCCGGCACGTATAATATCACTGGCTTTTTCGGTGGCGACACAAATTATACGAGCGCTCTGCAGACTTATTGGCTAACTATTACAACTACGGGGAATGGCGGCAGTTGTTCAGCAGCTATACAGTGTGGAGGAGGCTATTGTGTGCATAACCTATGCAGATCAGCTTCGACTTATTGCGGAGACACATATTGCGATTCTGGAGAATCGTGCTCTTCATGCTCAACAGATTGCGGTACATGCTATTTACCTCCTGCAGTAAGCTCACCGGCTGCTGGAGAAGCGAACATTATAATAAGCTCAATACAGCCTGCTGTAACAAAGATAATTGATACAAGCAGTGCAGATGTCTCGATAAACGAGATAGAGGTAAAAACAAAGGAAAGAGTGCTTAATATTATAATACAAATGGAAGATTCAGATCAAAAGCCGTCTGCAGTTTCCACAGAAGCCGCAGGCAATGTGTACAAATACATTGATATAACTGCCACAAACTTGGAGGACGACAACATAGAAGAGAGTAAGTTGAGATTCAAAGTCGAACAATCATGGATCAGCGACAATGGCATAGATTCAGCAACAGTGAAATTGAACAGATATGCAGACGCTGCATGGACCGAGTTGGCCACATCACTGCTCAGGGAGGATACTGAACACGCATATTACGAGGCAGTCACACCAGGCTTTTCATATTTTGCAATAAGCGGAGGGATGGTTGTGCCGACAACTACGACAACTGTGCCCACAACTACGACCACAAGCGTAGGCATACCGATAGGAGAGACTGGGACATGGCAGATTTTAGCGATAGTGGCGATTATAGCAGTGGTTCTTGTGTTTATACTTTACAAAAAAGGAATAATTGAATTTTAAATTGCTGGTTCTGCTGCAAGAAAGAAATTTTTTAACAAGTTAGGTTTATATACACAAGTTTCGAGATAACTAATTGATGAAAAGATCCAATTCGTTAAAGTCTCTTGAGAAGAAAATTGAAATTTTGAACAAGACACTAGTTTCTTTTGAGAAAAAACTTGAAAATACCAATGAGAAGATCAATGAGATTGTTGAGATAACATCCACCAATGCTTTGCGAGCAAAAACCGAGCACTATGCCGAGCAAATCGAGCACACCGAGCGTTCTGAGCGCTTGCGAGCAGTGCCGAACATGCGAAATTCGGGCACCCTTAAAAAAATAAGGGGCCGCCACAGGGAAATACTGGTCATGCTGATAAACAACGGGTTCCACACATACAAGGATATAGCAAAAAAATTGAACATTTCTCAATCAAGAGTGCGTGCCTACATATCAGAACTTAAAAAATCCGGCATACCATTAAGGCAGATAAGAGACCCAGAGGGATATAAGGTCGGCGTTGATCTGAGATTCGTGGAAGAAATACTCGCGTCGAAATGATTCTGAACTTTTTTATATTAACTTCATCAAATTATTTATTAATGACTAATTTATCCGCAGACACGAGACGCAAAATAATGTCCATAATAAAGAACGAGACAATTTCTGTCAGCGAGCTTTCCAGGCGAACGAAGCTGAGGCGCGATTTTGTAGCTGGGTATCTGGAGGCTCTGAGACACGTTGGTGAAGTAAAGGCAGTTACTATAGGCAGGGCAAAGGTGTACAGTCCTGCAAAGAAAACAAAATAGGAATTTTATAAAGTGCGGATTATTGGTTGTCGTATTTCTCTATTTCATCATTCATTACGGCTAATTCTATGCCGGCTTGCTTGAACAGTTCGATTGCGCCTTTGTCATCGTGATAACGCTTTTCGCATACAACACGTTTGATCCCGGCGTTTATTATCATCATCGCGCATGTGCGACAAGGCGTCATCTTGCAATAGAGCGTTGCGCCTTCCACTGCTGTGCCAAACTTTGCAGCCTGGAGTAGCGCGTTCTGCTCGGCATGCAACGTGCGTACGCAATGCTGCGTGATGTTGCCAGCATCGTCAAAGACCTTTCTCATATCATGTCCTGCCTGGTCGCAATGTTCCAACCCGCTCGGCGAGCCGACATAGCCAGTTGCTATGATCCGCTTGTCCTTTACCAATACACAGCCGGAGTGGCCGCGGTCGCATGTCGCCCGCTTAGCAACAGCGGTGCACAAATCCAAAAAATACCTGTCCCAACTCGGTCTTGCCATAATCATCTTCTTTCTTTGATTTATTTAATTTTTTTGGTTTTCGTCTTTTTGGTCGTCTTCTTTTTGACTGCCTGATTTGTTGTTCATCATCTGTTTTATCTCTTCGCTGCTTTTTCCAAAATATTTTTCAAATCCGATGGTTGCAGTGACAAGCTTTGTACGTCCGTATTTTTCTGTTTTAATCAGGCCTTTGGATTCTAAGTCTTTTATGTAGCCGTATACTTTATTGCCTTGGTATTTGACAATAATAGACTGCTTAATCGGCTGTCTGGCTGCAACAACAGCAAGCGTGCGCAGCATTCCGTCTGACAGATCGGAAAACGGCGCAAGTTTTGCAACTTGGTTTCTGTATTCCTGCTTGACGCGAAGTTCAAATCCTTCAGGCGTTTGTACAAGCTCTATGCCACGGTCCTGCGCGTTAAGTTTTTCCCTGATTTCTGCTATCAGCTGTTTCACTTGATCTTCTGAGCCGATGCCGATTATCTTCGCCAGACGTTCAACTGTCAAAGGCGAATCAGACACGAATAACGCCGCTTCTAGCAAAGCTTTCTTGTTCATACAACCGCCGATAGACTGCAATAGAATATTATTTGGTTTCTTAGAATAAATTTGAATATTTCATAAGATAATGGAAAACTTAAATCTTTTAATTTTCATCTATTTTAGAAGTGAGTTTGATGGTTGTAGCATATCTCCTAGTAGAAAAAAGAGAACGTTGTTTTGGTCTTGATGAACGATTAGAAGAAATCGATGGTGTAATGGAAAGTTATCCTCTAATGATTTCTGGTATTCACAACAATGACCCATCTAAAATCGTTATCTATCATTATC
>CAZSGV010000038.1:0-3748 GCA_964606565.1 uncultured archaeon | reverse complement strand
AATGATATAATATATTACAAAATTATTGCATAACTAGTTTTTAACTTTTCCAATTCTCGTCTGGAGCAAAAGTTTTTTCAATTCCCACCATGGGCGCAAGGAAGAACTTATTCAACCACATGCCCCATTTCTTCATGGGGCACTATCCTCTTATGTGCATTTTTTATTCTGAAAATCCAATTATTATTTGTGTTTAAATGACGCGCATCATTGCTGTGATTGGCGGGAAGGGAGGCGTGGGAAAGACTACGCTTACGTCAAATCTGGCTTATGCGCTCACAGAGCTTGGCGAAGACGTAATTGCGATGGATGCGAACTTGACAACACCGAACCTTGGGCTTCACCTCGGTATGCATCTTCCGAAAAGGTCGCTTCATGATGTGTTGAAAGGGAAGGCAAAGCTGAAAAATACAATCTATCCCCACCCGTTCGGATTTAGACTCATACCAGCAAGCATATCTACCAAAGCTTTGAAAGGAGTTGATGTAGGAAAGCTGTCAAACGTCACATTCAAACTGATAGGTAAAGCAGACTATGTCCTTATGGATTGTGCAGCTGGGCTCGGTCGCGAGGCAGTGAGCGCTATTTCGGCTGCAGATGAGATTCTTTTGGTGACGAATCCGACCTTGCCTGCAATAGCGGATGTGCTCAAAACAGCGACCATTGCAAAAAATCTGGACAAAAATATAATCGGTGTTGTTGTAAATCGCAGAAAAGGCAAGAGACATGAGCTGAGCTTGCAGGAAATAAAGGATGTGGTCGAGCTGCCGGTCATTGCACAAATTCCGGAAGATAAGTTGATGGGCGAAAGCATAGCAGCAAAACAACCAATACTTGAATACGCTCCGGAATCGGGTGCGGCAATCGAAATAAATCGGCTCGCGCATAATCTGACCGGAATAGAATTTACATACAAAAAACCTATGAACTTGAGGATCCTTGATCGGCTTGTCGGATGGATGAGCAGATAATTTTTCAGCTCAACTTGTCCAAATCCAGCTCAAATGCAACAACAGGCATTTCTAGTTTCCACTTATTCAAAACACTCGGATGTATTTCACCGATTATGCCAACTTTTTTTCCTTTCGCATAAACATCAGCCGCGCGGCCGTCGATAAAGCTAGGGTGTTTCGCTGGCTTTAGCTCATATTTCAAACCCATGTTGTTTATGAAGCTGTCCAAAACGGCCGACACTTCTGCATAACTCACGCGCGTGTCAGCAACTGTACACGCAAGCTTCTTAACGTTTTTTGCACCGGTTTCTTCTTTCGAATCGAGCAACACGGTGTCGCCAACTTCGAAAATCCTTTGCGGGTATTCGCGATGCTGGTTGTGTGCAAGCACGTCCATGAGTGACGGCAATACATCTCGTCGGCAGATGCTGCACTCAGGCGTTACAGAGTTGAGTGTTTCTGCAACCGGCTTTCGCGGCGCGTTCATCTTGTCGAACTCGTCCTCGAAGTTTGAAAGCGTGAGGCTCACTACTTCTTGTAGGCCGATGCCAACCATAATCTGCTTGGCAGTGTAATAATAATCGTTCTTTTCCAGCGGCCTTCCGATTGTTGGCACAGCCGGCACAGTCGGCTCGAACTTGTCATATCCATATGCGATCGCAATATCCTCCACTATGTCGATCTGGTGCATCACGTCTGTCCTGTATGCTGGTATTGATGCATTGCGACCATCGAATTCGATGTCCATCTTTTCCAAAAGCTTTTTCATGTCTTTTTTGCCCAGCTGCAGTCCAAGTATTTTGTTCACATAACCGACGTCAACTTTGATTTTCCAGCGGTCCATGTTCGGCGTGTGCATACTTTTCTTCCCAATCAGCTGAACGGTTTCTATCTTGCAGCCGCGGTCAGCGAACGATGTCACAAGTATATTGAGAGCCTGCGTTATCGCTTGTTCGTCCGTCCCTGTTACATCTATGAACAAGGTTCGCGTCTTTTTTGTCACTCTTGTGAGCTCGCTGTTTATTATCGGCGGGAAACTGAGCACACGGTTCTTCTTGTCAACTATGATCGGCCACTTCTTAGCTTTGTTTATGATGTGTGCATATTCTTTTCCCTTCGGGTGCTTTTTCAAAATTTCATCAAGCGTCATATCTTTGCTGATGTCAAGCGGGACGAAGCGTATGCTGCTGGGCGAAACGGCTTTGTATGTGAACGGTGGCGCAACGCGCTTCAGGTCGTGTATGCCTATCGCAACCTTTTTGCGCTTTCTTCCTAGTGTGTCGTGAAGCTTCTCTTGCACTTGCATCAGTGACGCAATAAGGTCGTCTGTTATTTTCACATTGCGGACAACAGCACATACAATATGAGGCCGCACCTGCTTCACGCTTGGATGGATTTTCAGTTTGATTTTTCCTTTTGAGGTTTTATATTTTGTAAGCTTCGGCCTATTGGTAGTAAAATTGCGAATCGCGCGCGAGAAACCCTCTATGCTGAGCAAATCCGGACGGTTTGGTGACACTTCAAAATGCACGGCTTGTTTTTCCATTTTTTCAAGCGGGCATCCAAACATCGGTATGCGTTCCTTATAGTCACATTCTGTTAGCTTCCTTCCGATTGCCTTTTCCAAATATTTTTTTTCGAACTGCACTACTGCCATAGCTTAACCTCTCTGAGCATTTTCAAATCGTTCCTATAATAGAAATTACGTATGTCCTTCAATCCGAGCCGCAGTATAATCGGACGTTCAAAGCCGAGGCCCCACGCGAGTACAGGTTCTTTTATGCCGAAAGGCTCTGTGACTTCTGGTCGGAATATGCCCGAACCTCCGAGCTCCAGCCATTCTTTTCTGTCTTCGAAAAACACTTCGATCTGAGTGCTCATCTCGGTATATGGGAAGAATGATGGTGTGAACCGAATTTTTTTGAATCCAAGCCGCAGGTAGAACTCTTTCAAATACCCGAGCAGGTCCTTGAACCGCACGTTCTCGTCAACAACTATGCCATCCACTTGTACGAACTCCGGCAGATGCTTGTAATCAATCGTCTCATTTCTGTACACGCGGCCAATGCAGAAACGCTTGGCAGGAGGTGCCAGTTTTGCAAGCTCCCTGACCGAAACGGATGTTGTGTGCGTTCGCATGACGTTCTTCTTTGAAAATTCCTCGGACCATTTATATTTCCATCCGAGCGAACCAGTTTTCCAGCCGTTCTCATGCGTAGCTTTTACAGCATTGATGAACTTTGTCGGCAGCTTTGCTTTTGCAGGTGTTTTCATATAGAACGTGTCTGCCAGGTCTCTGGCGGGATGGTCCTGCGGCTGGAATAGCGCATCAAAGTTCCAGAAATTCGATTCGACAAAAGGCCCATCCGCTTCTGTGAAGCCCAAGTCAAGATAAATGCGTCTGACTTTCTGCTCGAAAACTGTGAGAATGTGCAGCTTGCCTGGGTGTATTTTTTTGCCGATTGCTCGCACATTGTATGGTTTGAATTTTGCCTGTCTCCAAAGCCCGGTCTTTATGAGCTCTGGCGTCAGGTCTGCAACTTCTTTTTCCACAAGCTTCTTTGCTGCACGCACGGCTTTGCCTTCGACCTTCACAAGCTTTCTCCAGATTAATTTTTCCAAAAGAACATCATCGACCTCGTCCGCTCTGCTGTCTGCAATCTTCTTCAATGCATCCTGCTCAGCTATGAATTCCGGATATTTTGTCAGAACAAGTTTGCCTTCCTTTACTTCAACCCAATCTTTCTTCTTCGTCCACTGCAGCGCGCTATCATAGTTTTCTATTTTCTTTCTCG
>CAZSGV010000037.1:0-3933 GCA_964606565.1 uncultured archaeon | reverse complement strand
GACCAAGCCGCAAATTTCGAGCAGTTCCGTTTTTTTGAAATCGTTCTGGGCTCCAAGTTCGGAAGCCTGATGACGCTAGGAATCGGTCCGATAGTGACAGCAGGCATTGTGCTGCAACTGCTTGTCGGCTCAAAAATAATAGACTGGGACACCACAAAGCCTGAAGAGCGCAAAAAGTTCCAGATGTGGAACAAATTCATAGCTGTGCTTCTGTGCTTTTTAGAAGCTACTGCTTTTGTCCTGGCTGGTGCGCTGCCAGTGGCTGGGGGGTTGGGAATCAAAAGCTTTGTGATATTGCAACTCGCAGCAGGCGCAATGATAGTCATTTTGCTGGACGAGCTTGTAAGCAAGTGGGGATTCGGGTCTGGGATAAGCTTGTTCATAGCCGCTGGGGTCGGCAGTCAGATTTTGATACGCGTGCTTTCTCCGTTCTCAGTAGCATGCGTGCCAGGCAACATTTTGACTTGTCTGCCCAATGTAGCAAATCCACCGACTGGGATATTGTGGAGGTTTGTGATTGAGATATTCGCCAACAACAGCTATCAAGCATTGATAACCATACTGCCGCTTCTTTCAACTGCAGCTGTTTTTGTGCTTGTTGTCTATATGCAGAATGTCAGGATCGAGATTCCGCTTGCCTTTTCGGCATTGCGTGGCTTTGGGAGAAGCTGGGCGTTAAAGCTTCTTTACACAAGCAACATGCCTGTAATACTCACGGCCGCACTTGTCGCTAATATGCAGTTGATAGCACATGTTGGTGCTGTGCCAAACGAAGCCGGACTGGTATGCGGCTGGCTGGGGTGCTTTGACCAGCAGAACGCACCGATAAGCGGGGTTGTATATTATCTTACAGCACCTAGGGACTTGCTCGGGAACATAGTCTCGATGGCTGTGTCATCCTCTGAGCTGCTGCGCGCGCTGACTTACACAACATTTATGGCTGTTTTTGCTATGATATTCTCGTTGTTCTGGGTTGGCACATCCGGCATGGATGCTGCATCTGTGGCAGAGCAGATAGAAGGAATAGGAATGCAGATTCCCGGCTACAGGCGCGACAAGCGGGTGATGGAAAGCGTACTGAACCGGTATATACCGGCCCTGACAATCGTCGGCGGGCTGCTCGTTGGCATGCTTGCTGCATTCGCAGATTTCACAGGCGCACTCGGCACAGGCACGGGAATGCTTTTAACTGTTATGATAGTTTATAATTACTATGAAGAGCTGAGCAGCCAGCGGCTGGAAGAAGCTCATCCATTTGTAAGGAAACTGTTTGGAGAATAGGGGGCAGGAAAAATGCTTGAAGGGATAACAGGAATGCTTGTAAACGTAGTGGACACTGCGTTTTCGCCACTGTCGGTTTTCAATCCTGCAATATCGCTGTTTATAGTCTCTACTTTCATAACTGTTCTTGTGATTGTTTTGAGCAAATTCGCAACAAACAGAAAAGCCATGAAAGAGATAAAAGACAAGATGCAGGACATACGAGAACAGCTCACAGCCGCGCAAAAAAGCGGAGACAATGAAAGCGCGAGCAAATTCCTAAGCGAGATGATGAGCGTGAACAACGATTATATGAAGCATATGTACAAAGGACTTTTCGTTTCATTGATCGTAATCACGATATTCCTGCCGTGGGTAAGATATTCTTATGGTACAGGGGCTGTTGCTTCATTGCCGTTCAATGTTCCTATGCTCGGCTCCGAACTGAATTGGGTGTTATGGTACATACTTGTCTCTTTCACAATGGGTTGGGTTATAAGGAAGCTCTTTGGGTTTGACTAGGATTAGGGGATTCGCAATGGTAAGAAAAGCAAAGAAAATAAAAAAACGCACGCCATCCGGCCGCACGGTAATAAGACGCGGCAAGAAAAGGCCAGCACAAGCAAGATGCGCAACATGCGGAGCAAAGCTGCATGGGATGCCAAGGCTCAAACCAAGCAAACTGAAGAAGCTGCCAAAGTCCAAACGCGTGCCGAACAGACCATATGGCGGTTATTTGTGCAGCAGATGCATGCGTGAATTATTTAAGGAAAAAATAGAATGAGTTTAAAGAAGAGGTGAACTAAAATGGCTGTGCTTGAAATCGGACGTGTTTGTTTGAAGCTTGTAGGTCGCGAAGCAGGAAAATATGCGGTCGTGGTCAAAGCTACAGGCAAGGCAAAAGACGAGAAGAGTTTTGTTTTTGTGACAGGCCCGCGACTGCTTACGGGCGTAAAGCGCAGAAAGTGCAACATAGACCATCTGAAAGCGACCGAATACAAGCTGGAAATCGCAGAAGACGCGCCAGATGAGCAAGTGATTACAGCGTACGAAAAAGCCGGGCTGATCATAAAGCTTGGTCTGAAGAAGCCGTCAGCCGCGCAGCTCAAAGCGAAAGCCGAGAAAAAAGCGGAAAAGGAAAATAAAAAAGCAGAGACCACTAAGAAGCAGAAGAAAGGCAAAGTCGACAAGAAAAAGGAAAAGAAATAATCTTTAAACTTCCTTTATCTGAACACCTGTAGTCTCAACCTGTTCCATTGTCTCTGGCTCGGCTGCTCCCTTGGCCCGGACAAACTTGAACATTCCTGAAAGGATCCAGAAAATCACCATCAACAGCACCATTATGGTGCCAATAATTATTGGTATTGTGTAATCGCCTCCTATGCTTTCAAACATCTTCACCATCTGGCCGACGAGCTCCGATAGTGGCGCGTAGAATGGTTTGGACTCTGGCGTTACCTCAGCGCCGGGTTCAATATACGGCCCCGCTTTTGTGAAGTTCACTATCTCTCCTTTGAAAGGATATTCTACTAAAATTGAAACTTCGCCTGCTGTTGTTGTAGGTATTATCTCGAATGTGCCAAGCACAGAGCTGTCACCTTCGATCTGCATTGTCTGGGACGATTCGTCCACCTGCCACTCTTCGGGCATAAGAACAGAAATCGTTGCAGCAATGTCCAATGCGCCTTCGTTGTCTATCTTAAATGTCAGATTGAACGGCTCATACTCGTCGATCATTTCTGGCACAAGTATGTCTGACACACTAAGGTTGACCTGCGTTGGTGCGCCACCGATTGCCAGCACGAAATAAGTTTCATTTGAGATTTCTCTGAACGAGTGATGCTCCTGTCCTGTGATTGTGACCAAATGCGCGCCTATGGCATCTTCTGGTATATCAATAGTCATCTTGAATGTTTCAGGCACGCGATACACGCCTTGCTCTGGGTTCCACTCCCTCAGTATCCGGACATGCTCTTCCCAATCAGGCTCTATCTCATAATCATAAGGAAGGCCTTCCACAGTCATATCAAACATGTGCAACCAGTACATCCCGGTTACAAGAATCTCTCCGTCTACAACCACTGTGTCGCCCGGATTTGCGTTGACCTCGTCCGGCACTATTATCTCAAAGCTGTAAAAAGTCATTCTTGACTGTGCCAAAAACGGCAATACGAGTAAGCCAAATACCAGAAAGATTAAAAGAACCGATTTGTTTGTTTTCATTTTTACCTTAATTATAGAAGCTTTCTTAGATTTTTATGTTAATCATCGAAAAGGTTTTTAAGCTTTGTCATTTTTCATGCATAAGTTTTATAAATGTTTTATAATTTGCAAGAAAGCGGAATTCGAATTAAAATCCTTTTTTGACTAATTTTAAATAGTTTGATATGATGCTCAAAAGGTTTTCAGCAGTTTTTTTGGCCGCTCTAACGATTTTTCTTAGTATCAGCCATGTTTTAGCCGACTCTGAAATACCGCCTGTGTCTGGCATAGAAATTTTTGAATATGACGACTCGCTTGTGCAGCAGGGTGGAACAAGCGGCACGTACGAAGTAAAAGTCAAAAACATCGGCGTGCTGGGCTTGCGCAATGTGAAACTGGAAAGTGAAAAAATCCCGGATGGATGGTTTTCATCTGACGCAAGCATTGATTTGGAATTTGGAGAGACCGGAG
>CAZSGV010000036.1:0-4171 GCA_964606565.1 uncultured archaeon | reverse complement strand
TTCGAGCACATCTTCCAGCAGGTCTTCCACAGTCTCGTGATATCTGCGTAGGATCTTCTTTGCAGTGAACGGGCCGACTCCGCGTCCGGCAAGCATGATTATGGCGTTGCGTTTGTATGACATGTACAAATCGACTGTCTTCTTTGCGCGTTCGAAAAGCTCTTGCTGGTCCTTTGTCATATGCTTCTTTTTCAGATGCTTCTGGATGATCTTGAGTATGTCTGTCTGTCTCGGATGCACGACTGCAAGCATCAGCGCTCCGCATTTTGCGCATTTGACAGTTTCGGGCATGTCTTTTATCACATATGTCTGCGTCCACTTGCCGCAGTTCATGCATGCCAAGCGGGTTTTTGTGTTCATCAGCCTGTGCCTGAACAGTTCAAGAATTTCGCGTGTCGGCCTTTCTGGTCCGATTACTTCTGCGTACTTGTGCTTGATTCCGATTTTGCCGAGCGGCGAGAGCCCGGATTTGAAAAAGAGCTTTATTTTGCCAGACTGCATGTTGCGGAGGAGCTTGGTCGCGCGCGGTATGTCAAGCTTATCTGTCTTGATTTCCCGCATTGTTTCTTTGAATAATGGAGTGTTCGCATAGTCCTCTATCACGCTTTTCAGTCTTGTCCGCGTGAGCTGGGCGTCTCGCGAGAAAGCGCCGAATCTTTTTGCAACGTGCACGAACTTGTACTGGAACATGTCGCTCTTTGCAAGCGACAGCTCTATATAATTAACCAAATGCTCTGGTTTTGTTTTAAGCAGTATTTCCTTTATCAGCTCGACGTTCTTCTGCTGGAACTGTATCATTATGCGATACGGGTCTGTTTTCAAACCGATCGAACCTAGCCGTGCTGTGAGCAGCGCTGCCAGAAATCGTCCGAGTGTCTGGTTGACTATTGAGCCGAAGCACGTGTGAAGCACAACGATGTTTTCATAGTCTTCGACAAGTATGCGCTTGTCGTCTGTTATCATTGTCGGGTCGTGCTTTTTCTGCTTCTTTATTATTTTCACCATCTTTTTTGCAACATTGTTGTCAATCGGATATAAGCTTTTGAGCTGTTCGACAGCTTCCTTTTCTGGCATGTTGTCAAGCATTTTATATATGCGCGTGCGCAGCGTGCCGACTTCTTGCGCAATATCAAAATGAACAGGCATCAGTTCGCCTTCCCAACCAGGCACAGCCGCTTCTATGTCGTTTGACGGCTCTACGAGCACACGGTCTTCCTCAGTTTCGATGATGCGCCAAGGCTCGCCCTTTACAATGAAAGTTGTGCCCGGGTCACCGTGTACCGAAACAAATTCGTCGTCCAGCACACCGACAAAACTCTGGTCAATTATGTTGAAGATTTTGTACTGCTTGACGTCTGGAATAGTGCTCAGCTGCGTGAAATAATAGCTAAAGCCTCGCCGCTTCTTTTTGATATGGCCGTTCAGGAACACAACTCCAATCTGCTTCAGCTGTTTGCACACACCCATGAATTCGTCAAAGCTCAGCTTGTTGTACGGTCCGGCTTTTCTTATGGTCTGGTAGGTCTCTTGCATATCAAGCTTCCAGTCCTCGATTGTCATGCCAACAATCTGGTGAGCAAGCACGTCTAAGCTGTTTGTGTGCGACTTTGTGGGTTCGATTTCGCCAGCAAGCGCCCGGCGTGCGATTACTGATGCTTCAAAGCAGTCGTCCTCGTCTGTTGCAATAACTATACCCCTGCTCACGCGTTCGATGCCGTGCCCACTGCGTCCCACTCGTTGTATAAGCTGCGACACGCGACGCGGCGACATGTACTGCAACACAAGATCGATGCTTCCTATGTCTATGCCAAGCTGCAGGCTGCTCGTGCAAATTATGGATTTTATCTGTTCGGCTTTGAAGTTCTTTTCTGTTTTTATGCGCACATTCTTGCTAAGGCTGCTGTGATGGATCTCGACTGGGACCTTCTTGTCAATCGTCTTTATGCGCGATGCAAGTATCTCTGCGAACTCGCGCGTGTTCGTAAAGCTCAGCGAGGAGCGCGACTCTTTGATAAGTTCCATAATCGTCCGGAGCCTGGCAGCAGTTTCTTTAGAAGTGAAAACCTTTTTTGCGATCTTGTCGTCGCTGGTCTTTGACCGCGGGCTTATGACTTTTATATCGAATTGCTTTGGCGTTTCCGCGCGCACGATTTTCACATTCTGTCCGGCCGAGAAGAACGCTGCGACTTTGTCTGGCGAGCCGACTGTTGCAGAAAGCATGATGAGCTGAAAGTCTCCGCAGAGCCTTTTCAGCCGTTCAAGACCGAGCGCAAGCTGTATGCCGCGCTTGCTTTCCACAGTCTCGTGAACTTCGTCAAGTATGATGTACTTGATGTTGCGGAGGTGTTCGCGTATCCTTTTTCCTGTAAGGATAGGTTGAAGCGTCTCAAGCGTTACAATCATGATATCAGGCGGGAACTCCATTTGTTGCTTGCGTTCGTACTGCGATGTGTCACCGTGCCGCACAGCGATTTCCAAGCCGAGCTTGTTCGCCCACCAGATGAGCCTGTCCAGAAGGTCGCGGTTCAGGGCTTTGAGCGGGGTAATGTAAAGTACGGTTATTGGTTTTTGGTCTTCATCCAGAAGCTTGGAAAAAACCGGCAGCATAACGCTTTCCGTCTTGCCTGTTCCAGTCTCTGAGATTACCATAGTGTTCATGCCGCCAAGTATGGGCGGGATGGCAAGGCTTTGCGGCAGCGTCGGCTGCTTGAAGCGTTTTTTCACAAACTTCCTAAGCTGCGGATTAAGCTTTTCAAATACGTTTTCCTCAGTCTTAACTTCAGTCAATTTTAACACCATATTTTTTCAAATCTTTTTTCAACTGCTCTGCGTCACCTTTGTTCAAAATCGCTTTCATGCCGACATCTTCCGCGCCCTTTACGTTTTCTGGCAAATCATCAATGTATACGCATTCTTCTGGCCTGAGTCCGATCGCATCGATTGTTGTTTTGTATATCTGTGGCTGCGGCTTTCTTGATTTTACTTCGAATGAAAAAACAACTGTATCGAAAAGCTCTCTAATACCACGCTCCTCTTCCCAAGCAGCATGAGAAGGCTCCACATTGGACAAAGCTGCAACCACGTAGCCGTTCTTCTTCAGGGCTTTTACAATTTCCATAATACCTTCGTTGTATTTTGACTCGTCGAATTTTTCTGTCCATATTTTTTCATAATCCTCTGGCGGCTCCATTCCTGCAGAAACGAAGAATTCTTTCAACCAATCCTTTTCACCCAGCTTGCCTTCTTGTACAAGCGGCAGCTTTTCTTCCAATATTTTTTTCGCAGTCTCAGAATCAATGCCATATTTTTCTTCTATGTAATCGTATGTAATTTGGTTGGTCCAGTCTATTACCACGCCGCCAAGGTCGAATATAACTGCTTTAATCATTCAGAAACACCTCGTGTTTTGTTGTTTTTCAGAAATCGAGAGAAATGACTACATCGGGGAGGAGTATATATTATATTGCGCATATTCAGCGCGTCGAAGCTTTCAGCTTGCATAAGTGTCATATGCTTCGGGCGAACTATAGAAAACTAATACTTCGGACGATTAATAAGTTTTATGGTGCGAGCGAACACAAAACGAAAAAAAGCGATGAAAATAATCAGAGTCCTCAAACAACGGTACAAACCCGCAAGGCGGGGCGAAGTTTCAGGCAGCTGGTCAAAGACTCCGTACCGAGTCCTTGTTAGTGCAATAATCTCGCAGCGTACAAAAGATGAAACCACTGCAAAAGTTACAAGAGTGCTTTTCAAACGCTCAGCAACGCCCGCGAAAATGGTCGCGCTCGGCCGCGCAGAAATCGCAAAAACCATACGTTCAGCAAACTACTACAAAGGAAAATCAAAACGCATATACGACATTTCAAAGATTCTATTGAAGGAGCATAAGGGGCGTCTGCCGAAAACGCGTGACGGGCTCATGAAGCTGCCGGGTGTTGGCGGGAAGACAGCCGATATTGTCATGCTTGTGTCACACGGTGCAGACGTCATACCAGTGGACACGCACGTTGCTGTTGTTGCGCATAGGCTCGGCTGGACAAGAGAAAAGAAGCGCGAGAAGATTCGCGAGGACTTGCATAAAATATTTTTGCCGAGAACAAGGGCATATGTGAACATTCTGCTTGTTGAATTTGGGAAGGATATCTGCCGCAAGCACAGACCTAAGTGC
>CAZSGV010000035.1:0-4383 GCA_964606565.1 uncultured archaeon | reverse complement strand
TGCTGGAAATAAAAAGATTTTAGAACAATTTTTTATTTTATTTCATACTTTTACTTGCGTACGTTTCCATCTTTTCTTTGTTACGTTTATCCTTCTGGTTCTTGCCCGCTTAAGCCCGAACTTCCTTATGTCTGCCCATCTAGGAGCAGCCCGCACCTTTTTTATTTTCGCAAGTTTTATTTTTTTCGACAGAGTTTTTTTCGCCATTGGATCCACCCAGATAATCATTTAAATAATTTCCTCAAGTCCTTGCTTTTGTCAATTGAAAGCTCAATCATCTTTTTGACCTCTTCCATAGTGAACTCTTTTAGACCTTGCTTCTGCAATGCACATATTTTTCCATCGTCTCTCACGCAGACCGTGAGTTTTGATTCTATTGCAGCTTCTTCTTCAAATGAAGGATCGATGACAAATTTGTCATTGACTTTGCAAACAGTGACTTCTATCGGCTTGTGTAATATTGGCAAATCCTTCTCAAATTCACCCCTTACTATTTTTTCATCTTCCAATTTTGGTATCTTTGCGTTCAGAAGCGCTCCCATACTTCCCAGAAACGCGCAGTCGATTAGGTTGCCACCGTGGTTGATTATATGTATATCTACAAAGACAGAGATGACTTTCTCCCCAGCAGTTATGCAGAGTTTTTTCAAATCTATACATTCTGATTCGCGTATCCCCCTGTCCACAACTCTTGCAAGCTCTGTTGCATCTTCGCGTGGCGGTCCAGACTCAAAATCCGGAGATGCAAGAGGAGTGAATTCGGCATTGACAACAAGTATCCCTTCGTCTGGTCTGTCTGGGAATGGCGTTCCTATGTCTATTTTTACACCTGCTATTATCTTTGTTTTTCCAACAGTTACCATCGCAGAGCCTTCAGCCTTGTCTATTATACCTTGCTTTATCTCAATTTCCCTGAACTCGTCTAGTTTTCTTCCATCCTGTCTTTTACCGCTCAACAAAAAATCTGATGCATAGCTTTCCATAATTTCACCTTTTTTTAAAATCTTTTTTTAACCTCTTTTATATTTTTCCTTTAGAGCAGATTTTTGCATTTCGTATATTTTTTTGCATGTATCTTTTGCAAGATCGAGCAATTTGAAAAGTTCATCCTTTGTAACTCGTCCATCCATCTGTAACAGAGTTATCTTATCTTTTGAAGGCATCATCGCAAACGCTAAATCTGCATCGGAGTTGTTGTCCTCGATCCCGTTCAAATCAACAACAAGTTTGCCATCTATTTTCCCGACTGAGCATGATGTCACTAGGTCGCGCATAGGTATGCCAGCAGATGCAAGCGCAATTGATGCTGCGTTTATTCCAGCCACTCTTGTTGAGCCGTCAGCGCGAATAATCTCTATGAAAACATCCACAACCGTTTTTGGGAAATTGTCCAAGAATGTTGCAGGTTGCAATGCGAGTCTTGTGACCTTTGAAATTTCTATGCCTCTCCTGCTGGTGCCAGGCCTTTTCCTGTCTTCCACAGAGAACGGTGCCATGTTGTATCTTGTTCTTAGTATCCCAGTATCGGATTCCTGTAAAAATCTTGGATAAAGTTTTCTGGGTCCATAAACAGAAACTATGGCTTCAGTACTGCCGAAGCTGACTTGCGCAGAACCATCCGCTCTGTCAACAGCCCCCAACGTTATCTTCACAGTTCTCAAATCTTCTAGTTTTCGACCGTCCAATCTCTTTCCCTTTACTATCAACTTTTGATCTGTCTTTGCCATTTTTCACACCTTCTACTCTGCCTTCTTTTTCACCTTCTTCAAGATTTTTTTTGTCTTTTCCTTTTTCTCTTCAGGTGCTTCCACTTCAAGCATTTTTTCAATTTTTTCTGTCAGTCCGACTGTATGCGACTCGCGTTCTATTGTAAGAATGGCTTCAATCGCTTTTGCTTTGTTGTCTCCCCTAATCCAGACGATTCCATTCTTTCCAATGTATATCACGCAACCTGTCTTGTTTTTTATCAGGTTTACCATACTTCCGACGCGGCCAATTATCCGTGGCACTTTGGTCGGTTTGACTTTTAAAACAACTCCGCCATAAAGCTTTCGCGCGCCCAGACTCCTCATACTTACGCGTATCGTTTTATCCTTTGTCACTTTTGAAACTTTGCAAAATATCACATCACCAACATCAAAAAACCTGCTTATATCCATGCGGTGCACATCTACGAACTCATCCACACCATCAGACACAGGCAAGAATGATATGTAGGGGGAATTTATGTCAACAAGCCAGCCAGAAATCTCAACCCTTTCTATTA
Organism: uncultured archaeon; assembly: GCA_964606565.1. Taxonomy (GTDB): domain Archaea; phylum Aenigmatarchaeota; class Aenigmatarchaeia; order CG10238-14; family SCSR01; genus JAUWZS01. The sequence continues at coordinate 2,117 of CAZSGV010000035.1, read as the reverse complement.
TGCCTATGACTTTGTCGTTTATCCTTGGTATGTAAACGCCAGACATAGGCACGACTTTTATTTCGTTCTCTGTGATAATCGGTATGCCTAGAACTTTTGCGAAAACCTTGTCACCTTCAAGATAAACATTATTATCCAGCTTTCTGCCTTTTTTCTCTTCTAGCATTTCCCCGGGTAAGGCAACTTCTCTGTATTTTTTTTCTTCGATTTTTTCGGCTTTCTCTTCTTTCGGATCAACATCTTTTATTTCTTTGCCATTTTTCATTTATTCACCTTTTTTTGACCCTTTCAGATGTTAGTTCTCTTTACAATCTTCGATTCGAAACTGCCGTGCGTCAGGTTTGCCATCTTGTCGAAGAGATTCTGTTGCATGCCTGCAAGCAGCTCGATTTCGACTTGCAAACTTCCATCATTCAGCCATTGTTCTTTTGTTACAGTTCCTATACCTTTCAGAATCGAATACACGCGGCCAGCATACTGTGGCTGAACCCGTATAGCGATTGTGACTCTTTGAAATGTTATGGGAAGTAATGCTTTTAAAGATTTTACTACAGCGTCCACTTGCAGCTCTGCGTCTTTAAAAGGGTCTATGTTAATCCCAGCTTTGTCCATAACGCCAAGTATCCTCTGCGGTGGGTGCGGAGTGTTGGTCTGAGGATTTATGCCACGGGTTGATATGAGCTCGGCAATCTGCGTCCGCTTTTGTTCGAGCATCTCTTTGCGCTGCTCGGTTGTCAACTGAATCTCGCCGCCACGCAAGATCTTCTCAGCGATCTTAAATACGTCAGTAGTTCCAAAAACTTTTTTCAGGTCCTGTTCTGGTACAATGTCTGTGCTGCTCACATCTTTGTATATAGAAGGATATGCGAGTATGTCATTAAGGTCGATGTTGTCACCCCTTTTAAACTCGAGAGCTCTTTTCGAGTCGACCAATATCTCGAATTTTCGACCAGAATATTTCAATCTACAAACCACAGCCTTGTCAACATCTACAGCCAAAATCTATCACACAAAACACAATCGATAACGACAAATCCAACAAATCATTTCAGTTTTTATTTAAGCAGTTTTTTCAGCTCGTCGCTGCTGAGTTTTTTGAACCTGCCCCCGATTTTTATAAGTGCTATATCTAACACCCCTTCCTTATTTTCTTTTTCAGTCTTGGAGAGTATGTTCACAGCAAGCTTTATTGCATCAGCATCGCTCATGTTAGGTTTCCATTTTTGCTTTAGTATTTTGTTAGCGACTGTTGCACCTTTGCCGATTGCATAAGCGTGCCATTCGTAAAGCATCCCAGACGGATCAGACTCGATCAAGTGAGTGCCAGCGCCATCTGCTCCAGCTATTAAAAGCGCGACCCCAAACGGCCTGAGCCCGGCATAAAGCGTGCTCAATTGCATCCTGTCACCGATAACGCGCGCAAGCGTCCACGCATCAATGGGTTCTTCATATGTTATTTTATGCACCTGCGCACGAACTCGCGCCTGGTTCACAATTACACGAGCATCAGCAAGCAGACCAGCTGCAACAGCTCCGATATGCTCGTCAACTTGGAAAATCTTTTCTGCCGAATCGTTTATTATCAGTGCACCTTTCGGCTTGATTGTTGCTAGGATAATACCATCTTTAAAAACAATGCCAATGCAAGTAGTACCGCGCTTTACAGCTTCTTTTGCGTACTCCACTTGGAATAATCGTCCATCTGGGCTGAAAACTGCAATCGTTCTATCATATCCCATGTATTCAGGCATTATTTCCATTTTTTCACCTAGTTTTTCCTAATCCTTTAATTGTGCCTGATACCTTTAATATTTTTGTCGAAACGCGCGTGTCGCCCAACCGTGTGATTAGACCCAGACACGCAATAACTGCAGGCACAGCAGTATGCATGCAACGTAATATACCTATTTGTTGCTTTCTATCATATAAGTTTTTCACCAGCCACAAATCCATACCAGCCACGCCAAACTCACCATAAAAATCTAGCGCAGTGTTCCAAACTGCAGCATCCAAATCAGAATAAACAATCGGTTCATCCGAAAGTATCTGAAATCTCACATAACGATGTTTCTTTCGCATGGTTGGTGGCAGTATTTTCATCTTTGTTTTTTTCTTGG
>CAZSGV010000034.1:0-4570 GCA_964606565.1 uncultured archaeon | reverse complement strand
GTGCGTCTCGGGTCATACACTAGGAGGTTCCTGTCAAAATCCAAGAACTTCTTTTTCAGTTTTTTGTCTTTTGAAAATTTGACCAGCCCGCGAGCGATCGCCAGACGAGAGGCTTCTGTTTGTGCAGCCGCGCCACCGCCTTTCACGTTTATGCTTATGTCAACGCCTTTAGCAACGCTTTCGCCGATTGAAAGGGGCTCTTTCAGCCACAATCGCAGCATTTCCGTTCCCCAGAGCTTCATCGGCTTTGAATTTATCAAGACCCTTCCGTGTCCAGGCCCGATATTGGCTCTTGCAACAGCCCTTTTCCTTTTTCCAGTTGAAAAAACATAATCCACCTTTTTCTTCTTTTTTGCTTTTTTAGTAGTTTTTTTTCTTGGCATGTTTTCACCATCGGTCTTTCAGCTTTCACCATCTCTTTTTCGTTCCCAGCGCAACAGAAAGCTCGCCCACTGTTATGCTTTTTGTCCTAAGCTTTACTGAATCAGCGACCTTTGCTTTTTCAAATTTCTCTGCTTTGCTCTTCATTTCGCTCGGTATCCCTATATGCACGCGCATCCTCTTGTATGCTTTCTTTCCAGTCGCCTTTTTCCACGGCAGCATCCCACGGACTGCTCGTCTGAATATGCCATCAGGTGTCCGGGGGAAGAACGGGCCCTTGAACGGATCGCCGCGCTTCACGCGCTTATCGTAATGTGCTACAGTCGCACGCTTGCTACCTGAAAGAACGGCCTTTTCAACATTTACAACTACAACGCCCTCGCCGGCAAGCAGCTTTTTTGCAATAACCGAGCTCAACCGACCGAGTATCTGCCCCTCTGCGTCGTAGATTATCATAAATCACACCATAATTTTTATTTTAGAGCCTTTTGGATTCTTTTTGATCAGCTCGTCAATTGTCACCGTGCTGCCTTTTGCGTTCTTTATTTTTTTCTCTGCAGCCGGACTGAAACGCCACGCAGCCACTGTCACGGCCTTGTCAATCTTGCCGCTTGCAAGAACCACGCCCGGCACAACGATCGTCTCTCCTTTTTTTGCGTGTTTGCTGATTGATGAGACATTCACTTCTGTCTTCCTGCGCCGCGCACTGCCCAACCTTTTTGCAACGTCTTTCCACGCCGGCGACTTTGTCTTGCGAAGCTTATTGATAAGAGTGCGCATATGGATGTTTGTAGGTCCTGTACGTTTTACCATGCAACCGCCTGTCTTTACGAAACAATATTAAGAATTGTAATGTTTATATGTTTTTAAGTTTATTTTTTCGAAATTTGCAAAATGCGGCTGGCGGGATTTGAACCCGCGTGGCGAGCTGATTCCGCTGCATTCGCAACATGGGAAGCTCGAATCTTAACCAGGCTGGATCACAGCCGCTGGGTTTGCAATAAATATTAGAAATTTTTCTATACTTAAAAATAAAAAAAGAAGGAAAAGTCTATCCTTTTGCTTGTGATTGTAGACTTGACCTCTTTAGAGCTATCTGAGTTTTCTTGTATGTCTCTTTGCAACCGCTGCGACCACGTCTTTTAATCCAAACCCGAGCGCTATTGCGATTCCTGCTCCGATCGAGGCTACGATTATCAGCAGTATGTTATTGACAAGCGTCGCGTCTATTCCAACCAACGGCAAAGCAACGCCAATCGCTACATATACGACCAGCCAAAACAGGACTTTGCCCATTATGTTCGAATATGCGATCTTGCTCTTTTCTATCTCATTTTTAACATACTCAGCAAAGACGTAACCCACTATCACTGTCACTACTGCTCCTAACATGCCCGGTATGAAGTTTATTATCAACTGCACGAATTCAACAAGTGCAGTAACTCCCAAGGCTTGGACAGCTGCTTGAATGAACACGAGGTAAATCGTCCACTCGAATATTATCGGAAATATGTCACTAAGCTTGAGCATAGGGCGTCGTCTTGCTATATAGTGGTCCACTTTGAACCTAATCATCAGTCCTTTTGCCACTCTACCAACTATTTCTCCCACTACCCACCCTATTGCCAGCAATATCACAGCCGCAACAAGGTTCGGGAAGAAGAGTATCACTGAACTTAAGAATGTCTCTAAAGGTAATGTCAATGATTCTATTAATTCCCATGCCATTTTTATCTAAATACAATTGGGTTTCTATTTTTAAATGTCATTTGGAACAGTGAGCACCGCTCAGTTTTTTAAAAGCACGAAACTAAGAAGTCTTTTTAATTTTATCAACATGTTCCACTACGAGCCAGGAAGACATTGCGCCAAATCCTCGCTTGTCGATTTCAAACGGTTCTATCTTTTGCGGGTTTTTCAGGAAAATAATTATGCAGTATTTTTTGTTTTTGAACATCTCAAAGAATTTCGGTATATCGTCTATGCCAAGTCCGTCTGCCTTTCCATATTTGTCCAAGATATCTTTGACTTTTTGATGTGTAAGATTTGAAAATTGGATTACTTTGCCGACTTCGGTTTTTATTGTGACCGGCTCTCCAGAATCTTTAAAATAAACCACATCGCCAGATTTGATCACATTCCAAGGCGGATATTTTACTTTATACCATCTTGATTCAATCTTCTTCCGGCCTGTCAGAATTTTTTCAGTCAGCCCCCAGGATTTTCGCATTATTGCCACATGTTCCATAGAAAGAATATTCTCGGATAAAATAAAAAGAACACGAAAACGCCGAGGGTGGGATTTGAACCCACATGTCCTTACGGACACTGGTTTTCAAGACCAGCGCACTACCTGGTTATGCGACCTCGGCAAGTTCTCGGCAATAACAATGCATTTCTTTATACTATTAAAATGTTTTGCTAAGAAGAAAATTGAATCCTATTCTTTTCCTTCGACTTCCAATTTTCCAGAACGGGGAATACTCAGTTGCAACACGTCCCTGAACTCTGTGATATAAGCGCCGCTGACAGTGATTTTGTCGCCAACGCGCACGCTAGTTATCTGATTCTCCCACAAGGTGAGCTTGATCTGTCCGCTGTCGTCTTCCAGCATAGCGTCTGCTACGCTGCGCTTGCCATAACGCGTGTTCACTTCGCGGGTTTCAGAAATATCGATTATCTTTCCCTCTACAGAGACGTTGCTCATCCCTCTTTGTATTTCTGCTATTTTCATACAATCACTAAGCCCATTTTAGAATTTAAGTTTTTGGATAAGTTCCTATTTTCATAAACACGCGGTCTGTTCGCACAGCCGCACCCCGTTTTCTTTTTAGCATCTCTTCGCTAGTCATTTTTACAATGCCAAGCGCAATAAGTTCTTCTTTGAGGGTGTACACAACAATCGTTTCACCGCGGACAATTCCTGTCTGGATTCGTGCAATTCCGGTCGCATACACAGGAGAGCCGTGGCATATCGCATCCACTGCGCTGTCTTTGACAAACACGCGCTTCACATGCAGCAATGCATATTCAATCGGAATCAAGATTTTTCTCAGCTGGCTTTCGTTGCCGCGCTCTTTCCAGAGTTCGTATGCGTCCTTCACTTCAATCAGGCTGTGACTTTGCTGTTCTGTGAACGGTCCGACTTTTACGCGTCTTAGTTCGGTCATATGCGCGCCTATACCCAACGCCTGTCCGACATCATGGCAGAGCTTCCGTATGTATGTACCTGCTTCGCAACCCACATGAAAAAGCACGTCTCTGCTGTTGTCGCTGATTTCAAGGATGTCAAAAAAATATATTTCACGCTCGCGCATTTTTCGCGCCACTGCGGACTTTATGGGCGGTCGCTGTTTTATTTTTCCCACAAACCCCTGTGTGGTTTTTTTTAGTGTGTGCTCGTCGAGTTCTTTGTGCAGCCGCATCACGCCGATGTATTCTTTGTCAACGCCCATAAGAACAGGCATAGCTTTTCTTGCGTCGCCGAGCGCAATCGGCAGCACGCCTGTCACAGCCGGGTCAAGCGTGCCTGCGTGTCCGGCCTTGCCTGCGCCGAAAATGTCTGCGACCCATTTTGTTATTTGATGGGATGTGGGTCCGCTGTGTTTGTCCACGATAATGACAGATGTTTTGACCAGTTCGTCAACAGACCGCTCGTCCGGCCGCTTTCCGTATGCTTTGTCGGATTCTGCCTCGGATTTTATCAGCCAGGGCTTTTCGGCTTTCGATTTTTTAGGTTTCGCCATAAGAAAGATTTTGAGTACAGAATTAAAAATCAGTGGTTTCAACCCATTATGAACTTGCTGATGCCTGCGAGAACAAGCATAACAACGAACAGCCAGCTGGCTACATTATACACAAGAGCTTTGTCGGTCAGCACGGCTTTTGTAGTGGTTCTTGCATATGTCACTCCAGCGCGGAATTTTGAAAACACAAGTTCTGGCCAGTCGTATTTCAGATTTTCGATTAACTCTGGCAAGTTTTCTGATATCGAGACGATTGGGGGCTGTGTTGTTTCAGATGCGGTTGTTGTTCCGGTTGTTGCTCCTGGCTCAGGCAAAACTAGGACATTCAAGACAACAGGCTGTATGTTAGACGCTATGCCCGCGCCGTAAGACCCGCGGGCGATAAGTGAAAACGCAAACAGGCCTGATGCGCTCTCAGGCACTGCCAACTCATATTGCAGCAC
>CAZSGV010000033.1:0-5077 GCA_964606565.1 uncultured archaeon | reverse complement strand
GCGCGATATCAAAGTTTTCTATTTTCTTTTTCGCTTGTCCGAAATCCATTGGCCCAGATTTTAGAATGTCAATCAGATTTTTTTCTGGCAAACCACGCTCTAGATATTTCTTTCCTTCTTCAGTTATCTCAATCCGCTTTTTCATGTCAATCCTTTACCATAACTTTGTCTAGGACTTTTTTGGATTTCTCTCTGCGGCGTTGATGGTCAGCTATGAATTTTTTCACCCGCTTTGCTAGATCCTTTTTACATTCCCCACAAACCCTTTTTCCCTTCTTGCATTCGTGATACAGTTCACTAATCTTTTTATCGTCGTCTTCAAACAAGAAATAATAATATTGATAAATCGAGCAAGCTATGGGGTCACCACCCCTTTCTCTCTGTTCTTTTATAGTTGCACCACCACCTGTAAATGCGTTCATTATTTTCTTTTCTATTTGCTCGGGCGTATCTGTAGTAAATATACAGGTTTGGGGTTCACTTGCGCTCATCTTGCCGCCTGGGCCGAGGCCTGGTAAAAACTTACAATGGATTTGTGCTGGTTTGTAAAATCCGAGCTTTGGTGCAACGTCTCTTGCTGGTCTCCAATAGGGATCTTGATCTATTGCTGCCGGTATGAGGCATGGTATGTTTTTATTCTTCTGTACAGAGGGGAGAAAACACGGTACAGCTTGCATTGATGGGAAGAATATTATCCCAATATTTGAGCTATTTTTGAAACCGAACACGGCTTTGACTGTAGAGAAAGTTATATGCTTTGCAACTTGAACAGCAAGTTTATATTGTGTTTTTGCATATTCGATATTTGTAAATATGTGTGTTTTATTTGGGTCAAACCCACACGCAAGGACATCAAGAGCATTTTCATAAGCCATTGCAGTTGTCTCCTCAAGCGCTAGAGGCTTTACCAAATATTTCTCATCATCTGTCATTTGAAAGTATAATTCTGCATCAAACTTTTCTTGAAGCCACTTGGTAAAAACCCATGGAACCAAGTGCCCCAAGTGGGTATGGCCAGACGGTCCACGACCGGTGTATAAGTAAAATTTCTCTCCTTTCTCATATTTGTCAAGAATCCAATCTAGATCTCTATGAGAAAAAAATAGTCCCCTTCTCAAAAGCGTGTGTAATTTACCAGTATGTTTTTCCAATCTTTCTAAGAGCTTCTTATCAATCGGCTTTGTTCCAAACTGTTTTATCAATTTAGTATAATCTACGCGTCCGCGCACTTCCCACGGTGTTACAACGAATTCTTCTTTCTTACGGCTCTTCCCAACACCTTCTACCATCTTACCACTTATTTTATTTTTGTTTTGGATTTATAAGAAGTATATAAAAATATAAGTATAATTTAAGATTCAATTGTTATTCAAATTAAATAAAGAGGGAACAAAAAATGGCAATATTCAAAATTGTGATAAGTGAACCAAAAAGCAGAAAAAGCTTTCAAGTGGAAGTCGACCAATCAAAGGCGACCGGACTTGTCGGCAAGAAAATTGGGGACGAATTCAGCGGGGATTCTATCGATTTTGTAGGATATATGTTGCAGATAACCGGCGGCACGGACAAAGACGGCTTTCCTATGCATCCTGGTCTTGCAGGCAGCGGCCGGAAGAAACTGTTGCTCACAGAACCACCTGGTTTTCACCCAGGGTTAAAGGGTCAGCGAAGAAGAAAAACCGTGCGTGGCAATACAATATCCGATGCGATTGTGCAGATTAACGCGAAAGTTATTAAAATGGGCGAAAAACCGCTTGAACAACTGATGCCGAAAAAGGAGAAGGAAAAACCAAAAGAAGAGCCAAAGAAAGAAGAAAAACCAGCTGAAAAACCAAAAGAGGAAAAGAAAGAAGAACCAAAAGAAGCGCCGAAAGAAGAACCTAAGGAAGAAGTAAAAAAAGAAAAAGTTGAAGAAAAGAAGCCAGAGGAAAAAACAGAAGAAAAGCCAGCAGAACAAAAACCTGAAGAAAAAAAGACTGAGCAAACGGGGGGTGGCGAAAGTAAAGACGCAAAATGAAAATCCGGAAGTCAAAGAATCCGGTAAAAAGTTTGATGAAAGATTTATTCCTTCTGCTAACATAGGTATGGTTGGACATGTGGGGCATGGCAAGACGATGCTGACTGAGGCGCTCACAGGCAAACTAACGCTTACTCATTCTGAAGAGCTCAAACGCGGAATAACGATAAGGCTGGGTTATGCGGATGCGAAAATATACAAATGTAAAAAATGTGATAAGTTTTCGTCAAGCGAGAAATGTCCGTATTGTTTTGGCGATGCAGAGCTGCAAAGAACGATCAGTTTAATAGACGCACCTGGCCACGAGACGCTTATGGCCACAGTGCTCACAGGAACAAGCCTGATGGATGGGGCAATACTTATAATCGCTGCAAACGAGCGTTGCCCGCAACCGCAAACAAGGGAGCACGTCACTGCGCTGAACGTAGTCGGGATAAAAAATGTAATTATTGTGCAAAGCAAGATAGACTTGGTAGACGAGAAAGAGGCAATGAAAAATTATGAGCAGATAAAAGATTTTGTAAAGGGCACGGTTTTGGAGAACGCGCCGGTTATTCCAGTCTCTTCGCAAAAGAGGATAAACATAGATTTGGTTTTGGAAGGTATCCAAAAAATGATTCCCGCTGCTGAGTCAAGCACGCAAGCTGACAAAGAACCGAGGATGCTTATTGCAAGGAGTTTTGACGTGAACAAGCCAGGGACGATTCCGAAAAAAATATCAGGCGGAGTGCTTGGCGGCAGTATAATTCGTGGCAAATTGAAAGTGGGCGATGAAATAGAAATTAGGCCTGGTGTAAGAAAAGGCGAGCACTGTCGGGCTTTGAAAACAAAAATCGTAGGACTGCAAAAGGCCGGGATTAATTTGGAAGAGGCCGGATCAGGCGGGTTGCTTGGTGTTATGACAGAACTTGATCCAGCGCTTACAAAATCAGATTCGCTTGTGGGAAATGTTATCGGTCTGCCCGACAAGCTCCCAGAAACAAAAGATGATATCGAGTTTGAAGTGAAACTTATGGAGCGTGTTGTCGGTTCGGAAACAATGGGAGAAGTCCAGCCGCTAAAACTCGGCGAGACTCTGATGGTAAATGTAGGAACTGCGCGTTCTGTGGGCTCAGTGACATCGATAAAGAAGACTGTAAGTCTTAGGCTAAAAATACCTCTATGTGTAGAAAAAGGAGAAAGAATAGTCATCTCAAGACAAATTTCTGGTCGTTGGCGTCTAATAGGCTACGGTATTACTCATTAGATTGATTTGGTTTTGCTCGATTTGACTTAATTTACTTGATTTTAACCTGGGCAATATACTGTTCCTCTTGCTGTGTTCGTTGGACCGCTTGCTACTATTGTATTAGTGCCTGCTGTGCCTGTAAGCGTCTTAGTGCATGCTGCTGAACCAGCGCCAGCATTTAATGCTAGCGTATCTGCGCCGCATGCCCCGCTTGTCATTGCGGTGCCTTGTGAATTTGTGCCAGAAAGTGTTACCTTTGATGCGTCTGATGCTATAGTTCCTGTATTCCTCAAGTAGGTAGTTATTGTAACACCAGAACAGCTAGTAGCGGTTGCATCAAGCTCGATTACAATCCCTGTCTTTGCAGTGAATATCCCGCTGATGTACATGTAGGCTACTCCTGCTAGAGCGATTGTAATCATTAACATCAATATCGTAGCTATTACTGCCGATATTCCCTTCATTTATTTTTTCACCTTAACTATTATTACGTAAATTTAGAGTATAAATATTATCTATCCGGAATTTTCAAAGACAACGCATATGCGACTAGTCATTACGCTTATTTTATAAAAAAAGAAAGAATAATTAAGGTGATAATTAAATGGTAATCGCATCAACTTCAATCACACACCCTATAATATTGCTATTGCTGGCGACTTTGGGAGTGGCTTTTGGATGCTTGTATATGGCAATGGAAAACCACGAGTTGCTCAAAGGCCTAAATAAGAAGAAAAGAAGAAGATAACTTGGGAAACCGGAAGCCCAATAGCATATAACGAAATATATCTTAAGCCAAAATATAGTTTATGAAGGATGTTGAAAGAATACTTCTGGATACGAATTTTCTTATGGACTTGTTCCGCTTTAAATTGAGCTTTGATGATATTGAGGATGTTGTCGGTGGCCCATGCAGCTTTTTAGTTGTTGGGCAATCAATCAATGAATTGAAAAGAATGAAAAGCAAATATGCAAAGGTCGGCTTGAGTTTTATAGACAGCGGAAAAATAAAAATTGTTGGCGCTCCTGGCAGAACAGCCGACGATGCGATAATGTCTTTTTTGAAAAGCGCAAAAAAGAGGAAAGAAATCAAAAAAACCGCTGTTGCAACGAACGATGTCAAGCTTAGAAAAAGAATAAAAGCTTTAGGTGTAAGAGTAATTTATTTAAGAGCAAAAAAACATTTAGAAATAATAAATTAAGTAGAGAGTTAAAAAAAGGAGAAACAAAACACGACAGAGGTATCAAATAATGAGTGACTTGTCATATCTTTTGTGGTTTGCGCCTGTTGGCTCTGCGATTGCATTGCTATTCGCGGCTTTCAAGGTTTACCAGATTTTGCGCCAGAGCGAAGGTACGAAGGAGATGTCCGATCTTGCTGATTTTATCCGCGAAGGTGCAAAAGCCTTTCTTAAGAGACAGTACAGAACTGTTGCTGTTGTAGGATTCTTTGTGACTCTGATTTTCACAGGGCTTGCATATATTGGCGAGATGTCGTTCTTTACGCCGTATGCATTTGTGCACGGCATGATAACGTGCGCACTTGCGGGCTATATGGGGATGATGATATCGTCCTATGCAAATGTAAGGACCACGAACGCCGCGAAAAAGGGGCTTAACCCTGCGCTGCGCATCGCATTCAACAGCGGCACAGTCATGGGCATGGCTGTTGTGGGTATAGTGCTTTTTGACATAAGTCTGTGGTATTTCATATTGAACCAATTTTATCCTGGCGATTTGCTGATGATAACTGATGTGATGGTATCGTCTGCGATTGGAACAAGTTTCATGGCCTTCTTTGCGCGTGTGGGAGGTGGCATTTATACTAAAAG
>CAZSGV010000032.1:0-5363 GCA_964606565.1 uncultured archaeon | reverse complement strand
AGGAATTCTTTGTTTTTGATTTTCTGCGGAAGATATTTTTCAGTCATGAACCTCAATCCGCGGCCTGACAGAGCCTCCAATTCTGCTTTCCTTTTGGTTTTGATAAGGAGCTTCAGTTCTTTCTGCCAAGCCGGGTGCTGGAACCACTTGTACTTCATCATGTCTTTCGCTCGCTTTATGTCCACATCCTTTGCCTTTATTGTGAAGTTCTCAAGACCGAATTTGTCTATGTCAGAAACAGTAAGGCCGAGATACTTTGCATTGGGTGTGCCAAGCTTTTCAGACACATGTGCAAGGGACATTGAGCCGAACTTTATGACTGAATATATGTACCATCCATATGGGTCAGAATCGCAGAACACATAAACGGGAAGATCGTAGTCTTTTGACAGACGTTGTATAAGTCGGCGGCATCCTCGGGCTGCCTGGCCCTGCGTGGTCACAAGCACACATTTGTGCTTCTGCCAGAATTTGTCTTCATGTAACCGCTCAAAAGCGGCGTTTTTTTCCACAACAAGGATGAACTTCGCGTTAACGCGCTTGAAATTTATATCTTCAACATTGCTAGGTATCGCCCAACCGCCGCTGCCGAGTTTGTTCCAGTTTATAATGTCCCCGCGATCAATCACCGAAACATTGCCGACAACACGGCCTCGTACATCAGCGCCTAGATGTAACTGCTCGCGCAGAACACCCAAAGCAACCTCCAAATCAATAATTATCGGATCGCTCTCTGTCTGTTCGTTGAATGTGTCCTCGCTAGAATTTGGCAGTGTGCGCTTCAGATTGTAGTACATGTCTCTCAGACTTGCGTGTATTTTCTCGTTCAACAGTTCCTTGCAAAAAGCGGCAACAAGCATTGTCTGCATGAATTTTTTCGCATGCGCGACATTGAAGAAAAATCTCTTTGACGTCTTGTCCCCGAGCTTCAGGGACTTTGTCTTTTCATCGTACACAACATTTGATAAGGAGCGTATAGGTATTTCTATTTTCGGGTTCCTCTTTTGACTGACATCTTGCAAAACGTCTTTGCCCAGTTTGACCAATTTTTCCTCAGCTTTCTTTTTTGGCATTACTCCACCTTTTGTTTCTTTTTTGGCATTACTCCACCTTTTGTTTCTTTTTTGGCGTCTTCAACCTTTCCGGCTTTGATGATTTTTTCAAAGTCCGATATAATGGAATTCTTTTCCTTTTTAGTAAGCTTGCTCAACGCACCCGCGACTTCTGGTATGTATCTTTCAAAAAGCTGTTTGCGCATCTGACTCTCTCGCGAACGTTTCTTTTTCCTGACAAACCTTGCCAACTGCCGTCCGGCGTCTTGCAAAGCCAGCTTGATTTCTTTTGTGATAACCGGGTATGTTGCGATGGCCTGTTTACCTTCTGATGTGAAAGGTACCCACACAGATGCGAAATGAACTAAAATCACAAGTGGTCCAACTGGTATATTGCCGCTTGACTGCTGAAGCCCATAACGGCGCCAGTCCACTGATTCCACGGACTTTGTAATAGCGCAACCGCTTTGATGATACAGCAGCGGCACTTTGTTCGCAAAACGATAAAAGGTTGCTATGGAATTCGGGTTCAGGTCTCCGCCGTATGCAAGTCCGACTTCTACTTGGAACGGGTTTCCGCGATAGACAGCTGGCGGTCGTGTTACAGCAACAAAATATTCTGCGTTCAATCCTTTTTTCAGACCGTTCTCTATAAGCTGCTCTGTAAGCGGCGACAGGCAGTTGGTCGGCGGGGCTATAAGTTTTACCATTTGCATTGATTTGTGTAGCCGCTCGGACTCTTGCGCGTTCAGGCTGCGCGGTTTGCGCTTTGACTCAAGCTTTGCAAGTCTGAATATCTGGTCGGCTGAACGGTTACCTATCCGAGTGAAATCTCTCATCAAGAATCCTTTGAGATTTTTTGCTCTTGTTGTTGCAAGCATTCGCCTCAAAATGCCCAGCTCTATGCCGTAAGGATGTGGCTTGATTGCCTTTGGCTGCTTTGGCACCACATTTGTTGTCCTATCGAATTTCAAAATATCGTTCGGACCATTGTAGACCAAGTGTGCATACGGGTTTGCTATAGCTGTTTGTCTCAGATATTCTGGTATGGATTGATATCGCTCAACATAATTACCCTCGGCCTCAAGTTCGATCTTTATGCCATGCCATTTTTCTTTGTTCGTATGGGTCATGTGTGAGATTATGTTCGGCTCGTTCCTTACAGTGTCTATCATCAATTCAAACTCATGTATCTTTCCCCCAGTGCTAGATGTTATTTTGGATGATTTGCCTGTTGTCAATTGTGAATAAAGGATAGCCCCGCTTATTCCGATTCCCTGCGTACCTCGCGATTGTTTTAGCCTGTGGAACTTGGAACCGAAAAGCATTTTTCCAAAAGCAAGCGAAATCTTCGACTCGACTATGCCCGGTCCATTGTCCTCGATTACTATCTTGAATCTGTCTATTCCGATTTGCTTTAATGTTAAGATTATATTCGGCAATATGCCAGCTTCGTCGCACGCATCCAAGCTGTTGTCAACACCTTCCTTGATAATGGTTATCAGTGCTTTTGTAGAATTTTCATACCCAAGCAAGTGTCTGTTCTTCTCGAAGAACTCAGAGATGCTTATCTCTTTCATCGTCTTTGCGATATCTTCTGCGCTCAATCTTATGTCTGCTGCCAATTTTTACACCTTCTCAGTTTTACCATTCTTATTAGTATTTTGTTTTCTTTATATTTTCTTCCAAAAATTTGTATATGCTGCCATGCTTCCGGCCCTCAAGGAGCATGCATACGGCTTCGCGCGTGCATTCCACACCATCCCATTTACCTATAATACTAATTGTTTTGCCATAAATTGAAAGTTTAACATTTCCCAGTTTTTCTATTATGGCTTTTGATTTTCCCTTTGTTCCTATTATTCTGCCGCGCAGTTCATTCAGCCGGCTTGAGGATTTGCCTGAAAAATCTTTTATATCGATTATGCACAGCTTGAATTCCTCATCAAGCAGATTCAAAGCGTCTTCAAAATCAAACCCCCTGCCAAATGCTTTTATCACAGATTTTACGCGCATCACCAGCAACGGATCGTCACCGTCTATTTCCACGCTTTCTCCAAGGTTTATTTTCACATCTACCAGATTCTCCAGTTTTTCCACCAGCCTTTTGTCGCTCCTAAGCAACTTCATCCGCTCTTCTGGTATAGCTACAAAATCCATCATAAAATCAAATTTAGTTTTGAGATTATTAAATTTCAAAGACAAAATTGTTTTAATGAACTTAAATATAAATTTTAAGCCCACTGAAAGTGGCATCGTAGCTAATCTTAATGGAAAAAGATTTTCGCTGATTTATCCAACCAGTATTTGGAAAAGTTATCCAGAAAAATCAAAAGCGACCCTTTTTGATAATCTTGCGCATTTACTTACAATAAATGTCCCTCTTATAGCCGGTGTCAAAAAAATAAAATATAATACAGCACGGCCGATATTCAAGCCGTTTTTCGACGAGGTTGTTAGAAAGAGTCTTCCACACGCAACCGAAGATTACAAAGTACCGACAGAAGAAATATTAAAGCAATTTTCAGAAACAGAGTATGAGTTTTCAGGCGATCTAGAAAAAAAACTTGTATACAATAAAGCAGCAGAATTTGGTGAAAAATCCGTCAACCCTCTTTCGTTCGGCAAGGATAGTTTGACTAGCTTTGCTGTGTGTCGCGAAATCGGACTAAATCCAACTGCAGTTTACATAAACGACACAGTGTCGCCGACCGAAAACAAACTCAAGATGAAAAACATCAAAACGTTCTACAAAAAATTTGGAATAAAGGTTTTTGCAGTTAGAAACGAACTCGAGCAGCTGAACGATTTTGAATTTTGGGACAAGCCAGAAACATGCGTCGGATATACACATATGGTAACAGGATTTTGCTTTATTTCCTTGCCTTTTGTACAAAAGTTCGGCGCAAAATACATAGCGCTTGGCAACCAGCAGGACATGAACTTCGGTTTCAAAAACAAAGACGGATTCCAAACGTATCCTTCATATGACCAGACAAGCGAATGGATGTTAGTGCAAAACAAAATGATACAAGAAGCGACTGGCGGTCGGACAACTGTGATGAGTGTTATCGAGCCGCTGACAAACATAGCTCTTACAAAGATTTTACATACGCGCTACTCGGAATTCGGAAAATATCAAATTAGTTGCGACTGTCTCAACGCGAGTGACGAAAGTAGATGGTGTCACGATTGCAACAAATGCGCGAGGAACGTATTGTTTATGAGGGCTTTCGACATCGATCCAAATCGAGTTGGCTTGAGAAACATACTTCTTGACAAAACTAACAAAAGACTGTTCTGCCTGTTTGATGGGGAAGAAATTGACTGCTATGAAAAAAGCGAAGAAGCGAGGGATCAGCAGCTATTGGCATTTTTGATGGCGTACCAGAACGGCGAGCGCGGTCCGCTCCTTGAACTTTTCAAAAAGAAGTTCTTAGAAGAAGCGCAAGAGCGTGAGAACGAGTTGCGCAAAACGTTCTTTAAAATTTACAAATCAAAAACTATGCCTAAGCGAATTGCGTGGCTCACATCGTCGATTTACAAAGAAGAACTATCCGATTTTGTTTGAATTCAGTCCAATGAAATCCCTTCAACATATCCTTTCCTTTTCAGCCAGTTTGCCTGCGTGCCTGTATATCTGTAAATAACATCTGCACGTATGTCGCTTTGCACAACCCATGGTTTTACAAGAATCAAATCCCCCGGTCGCATCCACACGCGCTTCCTTAGTCTACCGGGAATTCTGCAAACACGAACATTGCCGTCAAAGCAATTCGCACGAAACCTGTCAGCGCCGAGCATCGTCTCGATTACGCCCATCACTTCTCCCTTTCTCGGTAACCTTATTCTTGCTATCTCTATCTGCTCTTTAGTCATTTCCGGTGCTCTTTTCTTTCCCATTGTGGTCCACCTGTAGAATAATATAATTCTAACGTTTTAAAAGTAAAACTTTGCTCGGTTCGCTCTCTGCCTCAATTTTATACCCTGTCTCTTTTGCTAGCGCGGTCGCGAATTTTCGCATGTCATCCATTTTCGGCACGTTTTGTTCGCCAAGTCTCTGTCTTGACTCACCAACCCACGAATATCCTTTCGGCTCGACAAAATCCGGCTGCGCTTTCAAAACAAACTTCGCATATTTCTCAGGCGATTGCATATTCAATCCTTTCACAAGTGTCAATCTCAAAACTTTTCTGCAGTTGAAACTGCTCATCAATTCTAAACTTTCGTTCAACCTTTTCCATCCATCGGAAATCAGTGGTCTGTTCACTTTCAAATATGTCTCTTTGTCCGGCGCACACAGACTTATGT
>CAZSGV010000031.1:0-5566 GCA_964606565.1 uncultured archaeon | reverse complement strand
GTACAGAAGGTACGAACATAGATGACATAGTCTCGCCTGGCAGCATCACGGTTATAGATGTTTCGCATCTGCGCGCGACCGAGGCTTGGAGTGTGCGGAATTTCATTGTGTCAATTGTTGCAAGAAAGATTTATCATCGGAGATTGATTGCTAGAAAAGAGGAAGAAGTCGCAAAGATGACTGGCGAATCCAAAGAGCAATTGAGCCAATCGAAAAAATCCTTCCCGATGGTTTGGTTGATAATCGACGAGGCGCACAACTTCGCTCCAGCCAACCGTCGTACTGTATCCACAGAGTCGCTCACAACAATCGCAAAGCAAGGCCGCGAACCAGGCGTGAGTTTGGTAGTTATGACGCAGATGCCAAGCAAGGTTCATCAGGACATTCTCAGCCAGTGTGATCTTGTTTTTTCACATCGTTTGACAAGCAGAGACGATCTGGAAGCGCTACACAGCGTTATGCAAACGTACATGGCAAAGGAGCTTTGGAATTATATTAACACGCTGCCGCGTTGGCCGGGCGCTGCAATCATACTCGACGACAATTTGGAAAAGGTCTTTACTGTGCAGATTCGACCCAGGATGTCGTGGCATGCGGGCGGGACTGCTGCGCTGGTTTAAAGATTACACTACAATTCTTCTTCTGAAATAACTTTTATTCCATACTTTTTTAGCAATGTTGTTGCTATTCCATCACCCTTTGTAGTCGCGCCTGTAAAAGACCCATCATAAACCTTTCCACTTCCGCACGAAGGACTAAACTTTCTAAAAACCGCTTCTTTAATTCCTAAAAGTTGTGCAATCTTCAGCGTTTCTTCAGCACCCCTTACACAGAAATCTGTTATGTCTTTACCGCTTTTTGTGACAACCCTTTTATCTTTTAGTTCTGCAGGCTCTCTTGGAGTCGGCAAACCTCCAAGTTGTTCAGGACAAACAGGGATTAATATTTCTTTTTTTGCTAATTCAATAACTTTTTCATTTTTATGTCTAGAACTATTCCCCTCCCAGACACACTTTATCCCCAACAAGCAAGCACTGCAAAGTTTCATAATCATAAATTACGTTAGAAATATTTTAAATACATCTACAGCATTTTCAACATATTTTCAATCAACGCCTTTCCATTCAACGCCTGCTGTTCGGTTACTGTGTTGTTGTATTCGAAAACTAGGGGCATTTTTTCCAGTGCGGGTCGGCCGATTATTTTGAAATACTTTGCAAAATCGATTTCCCCTTCACCTACTGCGAAATGCGGCATGTCGTCTTTGTAATCATGCAGATGCATTTCGAATATCTTGTTTTTGAATTCTTTGACAAATTCGTACGGATTATAACCCTCTACACGGCTTGATATATGCAAATGCCCAATGTCCAGCAGCATGCCGAGCCGCTTGGACTCGAAACTGGAAAAGATCCACTCAAAACCTTCCGCATTCATCATTATGGGATTGGATGCGTCCGACGGGCTTACCTCAATAGCCAATTTCATGTTTCTTTCTTCTGCTAGGCTCAAAAGGTCTTCTACTATTATTTTCATATTCCTTTTTGCGGTTTTCACATGGATAGGAGCCGTGATTTCAAGCTCTTTGAATCCGAACTGGCCGTCGACCCATCTCACCTCACCCAAATAACCGCCATGTATTCCCACAATCGTCGAACCCAACCTTTCGCTTATATCAAACATCTTCTTCATTGCTTTCAGTGCCCTGTCCTGCTCTTTTGGGTCTGCCAGATTGAGCGGATAAGCGCCGTTCTTGAAAGGCGGGAACACAGCATGCAGCATGAAGCTTTTGTCCGGATATTTCTCCCTCAGGCCAAGCACAGTTTCGACTGCCTTATCCTCATGTTTGTGCGCAGCACCGACTTCCACAAGCTGGAAACCTAGCTCAAAGACCTTTTCAATCGCTGGTTTTATTGGCATGCCTTTCATTGCAAGCCAAGAACTCGAAATTCCGATCATCTTCTATCACGTCATCGCGAAATATAAGATTAGATTTGGGTTTTATTCAACTTAATTATTTGTATAGAACTTTGTATATGATTTTGTATCAGGATAGAATGCAACCGTGTTAACGATAATAATAAATATACGCGCGCTACTTCTTTTTAGATGAAGTTCAATAGGCAATATGCCACAATATTTGTTATATTGGTTACAGAAGTGCTGGGATTCTCGCTGATATTGCCGTTCCTGCCGTTCTATGCACAAGAATTCGGCGCCAGCCCAATTGTCATTGGTCTAATACTCACATCATTTTCGTTTTTTCAATTCTTATCAGCCCCGATAATGGGACGTCTTAGCGACCATTATGGAAGAAAGCCTATGCTGATACTCTCGCAGCTCTCAACGTTCGTCAGTTTCATGATACTTGGTTTTGCAAACTCCTTATGGATGATATTTTTGTCAAGGATAGTGGATGGATTGATAGGGAGCAATTACACAATAGCGCAAGCATATCTTTCTGACATCTCATCTAAAAGGGACAGAACAAAAGTATTCGGGCTTAGCGGCGCTGCATTCGGAGTCGGTTTCTTGATTGGGCCAGGAATCGGAGGCTTCCTTTCGCAGTTCGGTTTCAGCATCCCCGCATTTCTTGCAGCAGGCGTTTCTGGAATCACAATCCTAATAACATCCTTGTTTCTACCTGAGACTGTGCAGAGAAAAAAAGGCCTGAAGTTCAATGGTAAGATATTTCATTTCGGGGATTTCAAAAAATTCTTCTCAAAACCAAAACTGTCGTCCAAGTTCTGGCGATGGACTATGTTCATACTCGCGCATGTCATCTGGGTTAGTGTTTTTGCTTTGTTTGCTGAAAGGCAGTTAGGCTTTGACGCAATAGATGTTGGTTATTTCCTTACATACATAGGTTTCATAAGCATCATACTAAGAGGATTTGCACTGCCGAAAATGATAGATAGGTTCGGAGAGCACAAATTGCAATATGCGGGGTTCATATCTATTGTATTCGCTATGGTTTTGTCGGCATTTACAACAAATTGGCAAATGGCTTTGGTCGTTGCCACCCTTTTTCCATTTGGTAGTGGCCTGTTAAGGCCTCTGCTTCTCGGCGACATATCCAGAAGCGTCTCTTCAAAAAAGCAGGGCTCTGTGATGGGTGTTGCTAACTCGCTCGGTAGCATTGCACAGATAATCGGGCCGCTGATAGGAGGGTTTATGATAAACTACTTCTTCCCTGGGAGCATAGGATTGTTGGGCGCTCTTATCGTTTCTGTAGGCTTGTTGCTGATGATAAAAGAAGATATAAAGAAATGAACACGCGATTATGCATATTTTAAAACTTTTGTGACTGTGCCTATGCCCTTCGTTTTGCCTTCTCGGAAGATAAAGCGGTCGCCTTCAGACACGAAACGCGGCCGGTAACGGAAAACCATATGTACGCGGCCAGATTCGCCAGATTTGAGATATTTCTTGCCAGTGAGCGTGAGCTTTACGGTTTCTGATATGGTATTGTTGTGCATTATCGGCTCGTAGCCATTTGATATGCGTGTCGGATGGTTGAGCACAAGAATCTCTGCCTCGAAGCTTTTCACAGCGCGCGGTTTAATCTCACTGTCGCAAAGTATCATCCCTCGCTCAACGTCTTCATATTTTATGCCACGCAGTGCTATGCCTACGACTAGACCAGCATTCGCCTCGGCCAACCTGTGATAATGCATTTCTATGCTTTTCGCCTTGACGCGCTTGAAATTGTTTGTACTGTCTGGACCAATAATCAGCTCGGTGCCAGGCTTGAGACGGCCCTGTTTTACAGTGCCGCTTACCACTGTGCCCACGCCTGTAACATTGTACGCGCGGTCCACAAACATCAAAAACGGCTTGTCAACGTCTTTCTTGCGCTCAGGCAGCGCTTGCAAAAGGCTGTTCAGCAAATCGTAGCCTTTGAGCGTAGCTGCAGAAGTGTTCATCAGCGGCACAACAGTCCCAAGCTTGTCGATTACAACATGTATGTCACTCTGCTCCTTTATCTGGTACGGCACGCGGCCGACGTTTTTCAAAAGCTCGTCAACTTCTTGGTTCACTTCTTCCACTCGCTTCTTTGGTACTTTGTCGATTTTTGTAATGCATATGATTATCGGATAATCCATTGCCAGCATGAGCCCCAGATGCTCGCGCGTTATGTGCGTGGGCCCGTCGTCTGCTGCTATCACAATAAGTCCATAGTCTATGCTCTGCCCGACCACACCGCGAATCGTAGTCTTCAACCATGGTTCATGTCCGACCGTGTCCACAAAGCTTATTATCTTGTCTGCCTGTGCGACCACGCGTGAGCGCTCTTTTTTGTCAAGCGGGTTTTTGAACCTTATCGGCTTCCCGTCTTTGAACCCGTACAACGCATAATGCAAGTCCGCGCTCAACCCCCGCTCTATTTCGTGCGGCAGTGTGTCCAAAAACAACCAAGCCTTTCCATCTTTGTCCGGCTTGCCACGCATCAAGCATGCGATAACAGTGCTTTTTCCATGGTTGACATGACCGGCAGTCGCAAGTATTATGTGCCTTTTCGTAGGTTTGCCCGGCACTTTTGTTATAAGCACTTTTGCAATCGAGCGACCGTTCTCAACAAACTTTTCAAACTTTGTTATCTTTGCAGCGTTCTCTATCGCAATCGCCCGCAGCACGTTCATAGTCTGTTCAAGCTCAAAATCCGTAAGACCTTTTGTCTGCCCTTTGTCGTCCACACCGACAATATAAACAGCTTTACCTTTGCCGAGCTCCAGCCGGTATTTCATCTGTGTTGCCAGATGCTGCTTCTTGTCCTCGCGCAGATGAATCTCCGGACTAAGCATTTCCTTGAATTCTATGAATTTGTTTTCCCTGCTAGGCACGCTTATTTTCGAATTCTTTTTACTTGCTTTTTTACGCGTCTTCTTCACTTTTTTGGTCGATTTTGCTGACATATGAGAAGAATTTAATTACAGCGCATTTAAGTTTAATCTTTTCAAATCTGCCTCAGCCAGTCGATTTTGCCAGCCATGTGTTCCAGTCGTGCGTCGCCTTCGTTTTTCACAATTTTTTCAATTGTTTTCGCTGTCTGTCTGGCTGTGCGCTGTGTCGTGTCGATTTCAAAAATAGTGCCGGGCGTGTGCAGCGGCAGCGCTTCGTCTGTTATCAGTCCAATCATCTCTGCTTCAATGTTTTCTGTTATCTTTGTAAGCCATTTGTATTTCCGCCGCAGCCGGCGTTCGAGCGTTGTCGGCTCACATCGCAAAATCACAACAACATCCGCAGGGAACATATGTGCAAAATGCCCTTCCAAAATCAAATTCTCATACTGTTTCGATAGTTTTTTTATTTCTTTTTTCAATTCGCCCATTTTCACAATCTTCGCGCGGCGGGCTTTGTCGAATCCGCTGTATGCTTTCTTTTTTTCTGCAAGTTTGTTCATGACAATTAGTTTATATTTCTGCTTGCGCGATTTGATTTTTTTGTTCAGCGCTTTTACAAGAAGCTCGGCAACGCTTGTCTTTCCTGTGCCGCCGACTCCAGAAACAGCTACAATCATAAAGCTTATTTTATCTTTTAAAGGTTAAAATTATTAGTGTTATGT
>CAZSGV010000030.1:0-5745 GCA_964606565.1 uncultured archaeon | reverse complement strand
AAAAATTCAAGACAGATATTTCAATAGAAATTCCTTATTCGGAAGAATTGGTGAAAGCTTACTGCGAGAAAGATTTGGAAAGCATGGCGGATTTAATATGAAAGGAGCTTACGTTTTGATCAACCATCTGAAGGAAAACTCAAGCATAACCATTGGTAAACTTGGAATAATAGATTTTAAAAAAGGATATTATTGTTACGTTGGCTCTGCTAATGGAAAGTCAGTAGATATAGAGAGCAGGACAAGTAGGCATAAAAAATTAGTTTCATTAAAAGCGGGAAAAATAAAATGGCACATAGATTATTTTTTGGTTAATCCAAACGTCTCGTTGCTGAGCGTTGAAAAATTTGAAAATTGTGAAGAGTGCGAGATATCTAAACTTTTGGAAAAGTCAGCGGATGAAACCATTCGTGGTTTCGGTTCGAGCGATTGCGAAGCCGGATGCATTGGACATTTACATTATTTCAAAAACAAGCGCGGAGTTGACAAACTGGTGAATAAAATATGAAAATAGTCGTTGCAAGTGGAAAGGGTGGTGTTGGCAAAAGCATGCTAGCTAGCTCGCTGGCACTGCTCTTTTTGAAGGACAAAAAAGTCGTTGCGTGCGATTGCGATGTCGATGCGCCTAATATGGGGTTGTGGTTGGGTGTGGAGAATTATGACAAAATTGAGAAGATATCTACATCAACAAAAGCCGTTATAGACAAAAGCAAATGCACACGCTGCGGAAAATGTAAAGAAATCTGCAGATTCAGCGCGATTGAATTGAAAGAAGACGCATACAAAGTGAATCCGTTCTTGTGTGAAGGCTGCGGAGCGTGCGAAATAATCTGCCCAGCGAATGCGATTGAGCTGAAAGAAGTGAAAAACGGAGAATTGCGTGAGAAACAAACGAAGCACGGCTTTCCAATAGTTTCTGGCCAGCTCTACCCAGGCGAAGCGGGGTCAGGGAAGATTGTCGAGGTCCTGCGAAAAAAAGCTGAAGAGTTTAAGCACGACTTTATGATTATGGACGCAGCTGCTGGGATCGGCTGCCCGGTTATTGCCTCTGTGCGTGGAACAGATTTTGCCGTTCTTGTAACAGAGCCCACGCCTTCTGGCTTTTCGGATTTGAAAAGGATTTTGGAAATCGTGAACCATTTCAATGTGCCTTACGGAGTTGTGATAAACAAATGGGACATCCATAAGAAAACATCAGAAGAAATTGAAAAGTGGGCCGGCAAAAAGCTTTTAGGAAAAATATCCTACGATAAAAAAGTCATAGATTCGATTGTTGATTTGCAGCCTGTTTTATTTTCAGATTCAAAGGCTGTTGGGGAAATCAAAGAAATATTCAGCAAACTAAAAGATGCTTTCTAATAAATTAACGAGCTGAACTTTTCTGTAAGTTTTATAAAATTTGTTTTTCCGTAGCGTTCTTTTTTAACTATCCCTCTTTTTCTGAGATTCTCTATAATTCTGAAAGTCTTGACCTTTCCAAATTCATTCGAAAGTTTGCTTTGAAGAACTTTGCCTTTATTTTCCATTAATTTCTCTATTATTTTCCTTTCGTTTTGATTCAGCATATCGAGCATTATTTTCAAATTAGATTCGTACTTTTCCTTGTTCTCTTTGATTTTCATTTTATTCTGCTCAATTTTCGGGAACATAAGGTAATATACGATCGAGCCGACGAGGACACCCAATGAGGAAAAAGTTGGTATAAGTATAGGGATAGGTAATGTACAACCGCATGCTGTACCTTCAACTATATGTGTCTGCGCGTATAAAGTGCTAAACGACACGCCAAAAATGAATCCTGTGATCAGTATTATAACAATTATTGTCTTTTTGGTAGCTTCCATGTTTTCAAATTTATAAATTCTAATTTAAATATTTAATAATAAACACAAAAACAAGGTTTCAAAAAATGAAACTTAGCTTTATATAAGGTTTCTTCTTATTTAGAAATTAGAATGTTGGACAAAAAGTGGACAGTAACATTATTATCTATAGTGGTTGTTTCGGGACTTAGTCTGGTAGTTTTTTCAAATTTTGCCAAGGCGGAGACAAATGATGAGAAAACATGTACTGTTTATTTCACAGCTATGGGTTGTGAAAATTGTAAAATAACAGACCCTGTTGTACTGGAGGAATGGCCGAACAAGTACGATAATTTAGTTGTAATTGAATACATGTTCTATAATTGGGGAGAGGAGAATGCCCGCTTACTAGGAGAATATGCACAAAAGTATGGGTCATGGGCTTCGGTTCCACAGCTTTTTATTACAAGTAATAAAATTGCACTGGGGCGAATAGAAATACCAAATGCAGAAGACGAAATAAAGAATCTGAAAAGCAACAATTGTTTAATAGAGGGATTCGTTTCTTTTAATGAATTGGATTTGAATAATATCGATGGCGAACCTTTGAAAATCTGGTCGAATGGAAGACTGCTTATAAGAATAAAAAGGAGTGAAGCAGTTTCAAGCGATTTTCTTAGGGAACTTTTATTTTCAAATGATTTAGACAGCACAATAGAAGACTCTACTTATAATATAGAAACCATAGAAGCTGAACCTGCACCGATTTCTCACGGCCAGATAGATTTTACTAATGCGCTCAAAATAGAGGACTCTTGGACGCTCAGCTATAATGAAGTTGAAGAAGAAGGCACAACAATCACAACACATCCTACTGGCAAAGGAGGAAAAAACATAATTGAGCTGCCATTCTTTGGAAAGATAGACACTACAAAGATGTCTCTGCCTATTCTTACAGCCGTGATTGCTGGAGCTGATGGTTTTAATCCATGCGCATTCTTCATTATGGTATTTCTTCTCAGCACTATGCTTTATGCAAGATCGAGAAAAAGGGTATTTTTGGTTGGAGGGATTTTTGTATTTTTCTCTGGATTAATTTACTTTTTGTTCATGTGCGCTTGGTTGAATGTTTTCCTATTCGTAAAAGAAATCACGTTACTAACTATGGTTGCTGGGATTATTGCGTTGGTGGCTGGTTTGATCAATATTAAAGATTACTTTTTCTTCAAGAAAGGGATTTCCCTGACACTCTCTACAAGCGAGAAACTAAAATTTTTTGAAAAGGTAAAGAATTTGACAAAAGCGGAGTCGCTTTTACCACTTGTAATGGGTACAATTATATTGGCTGTAACTGTTAACATGTACGAACTTCTTTGCACAGTAGGTTTTCCAATGGTATATACAAGAGTTTTAACCTTACATAACCTTCCAACTCTTCAGTATTATCTTTACCTAATTTTTTATAATGTTATTTACGTGATTCCCTTAGCTGCTTTAGTACTAATCTTTGCGATAACTCTTGGTAAAAAAAAGTTTGGCGAAGAGAGTGTTAAAAAATTAAAACTCATCTCAGGGTTTATGATACTATTCCTAGGACTAGTTTTATTGTTAAAACCCAGCTTGTTAGAGAATGTTTTTGCTGCTTTTGGTATTATCATTTCCGCTTTACTAATTTCTGGGGCGATTATAACAGCAAGGAAAATAAAATTTGTGTGGAGATGACACAAAAGCGCGTGCGCGTGATGAAACTGATAAGTGGAATATTGATGATACTACTGGCGATCTGGTTTGTGTTGAGTTAACTAAAGCTTATTTCTGCTCGAGTCCATATCTTTAATTCAATGAGCGCTTTGATTTGGATAATCAGCAGCACGTTTTTAGTTAGCTTAATAGCGTTCGTGGGCATTCTGACCCTGTCGCTTAGGGAAAGGCTGCTTAAACGGATGGTGCTCCTTCTTGTTGCTTTGTCTGCTGGCGCGCTAATGGGCGGTGCATTCTTCCATTTGATCCCTGAGTCGGTGGCTGTATGTGCTGTTGAAGAGCTCGATATGCTTTTTGCGTATGTGATTGCAGGGTTTTCTATTTTCTTTTTGCTCGAAAAAATTTTATACTGGCGACACTGCCATGATCCGAAGTGCGACGTGCATACGTTCGGCTATATGAACCTGATTGGCGACGCATTGCATAATTTCATAGACGGGCTTGTGATTGCAGCGGCTTTTGTTTCAAACATAAAACTTGGAATAGCTACAACAGTAGCGATAATTTTCCACGAAGTCCCGCAGGAGATTGGAGACTTTGGCGTATTGCTTCACAGCGGTTTCAAAAAACAAAAAGCAATTCTAATGAATTTCATCAGCGCGCTTGCCGCGATTCTCGGAGGCTTTGTCGGATTTTTAATATCTTCGCAGGTCGAAAGCTTTGTGCCCATGCTGCTTCCGATAGCGGCCGGCGGTTTCATATACATAGCTTCGTCTGACCTAATACCAGAGCTCAAAAAAGTTGTGGATGTAAAGAAGTCGATTTCTACGTTTTTAGTTTTTCTTTTCGGCATCGCGCTGATGTGGCTGGCGAAGGTGCTTTTTGTTTAAAGAAATATACTCTCTACTCTAATAACGTAAATTTTTCCAACCGTTCGTATTGATGCCTGAGGTAGAAACCCAGCACACTGATCACTATAATTGGAGGTGATCCAGCCGCACGTTCCCGTTACCGGGCCGTCGAACCATTTTTTGGATGACCACAGTCAACTTACCTCCAACTCATCATTTGCCGACATTTACTGTCAGGCATTCAGAGTCAAGCCATGTTATCATACTTGCAGTCGTTTAGGTATTGTTCTATCGGCCTTACGGCTACCTTGTGGCGACTTAGCCCCCCTCGCGGAACCGAAATTCGAACTACCTAGAGCCCGAGGGCTGAAAGCAGTCCTCATTTAAACCCCACTCGGTTGGCTTGACGGGCGGTGTGTGCAAGGAGCAGGGACGTATTCAGCGAACGAGTTCACGCCTTTCCAACGATTCCTCATTTCTTGTCTTCATAGTCTTTGCATTGTCCAGCCAGCGCAAAAACTGAGTGGTACATGAAAGTCATATTCGTCAGAAAGACTTGATGACGTTCGCTTACTAGGGATTCCAGCTTCACGAGGGCGAGTTACAGCCCTCGATCTGAACTAGGCGCGCTTTTAGGGGGTTCGCTTCGCCTTTCGGCATCGCATCCCATTGTGGCGCGCATTGTGCACCGCGTGTAGCCCAGGAAATTCGGGGCATACAGACCTACCGTCGCCCACTCCTTCCTCTGATTTGTCACCAGCGGTCTCTCATGAGTGCCTTCCGTTCGAAAACGAAAGTAGCAACATGAGATGTGGGTCTCGCTCGTTAACCGACTTAACGGCACGCCTCACGGTACGAGCTGGCGATGGCCATGCACCACCTCTCGGCTTGTCAGGTAAGCCCTTTAGACTGACCCTCAACCTGCCGTCTTCCCTGGTGAGATTTCCGGCGTTGAATCCAATTGAACCGCAGTGCCCACCCCTTGTGTGCTCCCCCGCCAATTCCTTTAAGTTTCATCCTTGCGGACGTACTCCCCAGGTGGCCCGCTTAACATCTACACTACGGCACCGCAAACTCCCAAGAAGCTTGCGGCACCAAGCGGGCATCGTTTACGGCGTGGACTAACGGGGTATCTAATCCCGGTCGCTACCCACGCTTTCGTCCCTCACCGTCAGACCCGTTCCAGATGGGCGCCTTCGCCACAGGTGGTCCCTTTGGGATTACAGGATTTAACCCCTACCCCAAAAGTACCCCCATCCTCTCCCGGTCTCAAGTCCAGTAGTATTCCCAGCACGCCCTCCAGTCTGCTGGAGGATTTCACCAGGAACTTACTGAACCGGCTACGGGCGCTTTAGACCCAATAATAGTGGCCATCACTTGAGCCTCAGGTA
>CAZSGV010000029.1:4379-5952 GCA_964606565.1 uncultured archaeon | reverse complement strand
GTGCTATGTATGTCCGATTGAAAAGTTGTGTCCGTATCCGGATAAGAATCTAAAAAAGAAATCTTAGAAATAATCTTTTATATTATGCTCCATTTCTTCGTGCCACAGCCAAAACAAAAGCAACAATGCGTCCATAGACACTAAAATGGTGAGTTGAGGTATCCCCGTTACACTTGCAATCTGCCCGACAAAGTTCCAGTTGATCAAATAGTCACTCATGGGATAGAAAGGCATTATATATCCTGTAAGCACCGCATCGAGCACAAGATGAATCGTAAAACCGATAAAAAGTACAAGGAACACTTTGCTGAAAGATAGGAGCTTCTTCCTTTTTTTCTTTTGCGATCTGGTTCCCAAATGTTTTAATATAAAATAAAACAATAAGAAGCCCAGCGGTATCCAGAGATTATGGAATATGATCCTGTGACCCAAATCAGTCAGAGGTACAGATTTTCCTAAGAGCTCAACCACTCTAGAGATAAGAAGGGACACATCTGGCAAAAGCCCAGCAATACCAACAAGAAACACGTGCCTTCTGGAAAAGAGTTTCGAGCATTTTTTGAAATTGTCCCTGCAAAGCTCGAGGATTATTATCGGCACAAGCACATGCGTGACTGCAAACGGCATAAATAAATTTCGTTTTGCGGCATTAAAAATTCACCACCAAAAAAAGTTCTAAATGTATAACAGCAGCAACCGGCGAAAAGAAAAACATGAAGATAAAAACAAACAAGTATTTGGTAATCGGGATCGGAGTTCTTACTGCGATTGCGTTGATTGCTTCAGTAGCAGTTGTTTCTGGCATAAACTTTACAGGGTTTTTCAAAGCGTTCGACAAGACGCTGAGCCCGGGTGAGTATTACGAGAAAAACATAACTGTGCGTAAGTTCTACAATGTGAGCGTGCGGTTCCAAAAAGAAGGAAGCACTGGACATCTCGGGTTTGATGATAATGAAAGCGTGGTTGTTCTAAAAGATTCGGGCGATGCGGAGATTCTCAGACATGTTGGTGTGGAAAACGGTCGCGTGTATGTGAAGATGACAAACTACGAGCTTGCATCAGTGGCAAGCGTTTCAGCGTATGACATAAGCGATTACGAAGATGTAGCGGATCAACCAGTGAACGACAGCGTGCTTTCGTTCAGCGGAGCAAAGGCGTATATAACAGTGACAGTCAATTACGGACCGGCGTATATAGTTGGATATGTGACAGATGATTTGACTGGAGAATATTTGGACAGCGTGACAGTTGCGGCATTTGAGGACAGCGCAGATCCTAATGTGACAGCCGCGATAAAACAGAACGTGAGTGACAGCAGTGGCAACTATGTTTTGGAGTTCGAATTGAGCAGCAGCAAAGCACTGGACATATATGTGGACGGATATGATGTAGTTTAAAATGTTTTAAACTACCTTATCCTCCCTGACCTACAATCCCTACTCCCTGCCCAACATCCACTTGATTTTGTCCGTTCCCAGTTCCAACAGTCGTTGTAGTGGTTTCAATCGTTGTAGTGCTAGTTGTAGTAGTTGTTCCACCCTATCTTTCCCTTATCCTTTCTGTCAATCTCTCT
>CAZSGV010000029.1:960-4279 GCA_964606565.1 uncultured archaeon | reverse complement strand
TGCGTTTTGTAATGCGTTTTGAAGTCCGGTTTGCGCTTGTTCGGGTGCGTTTTGCATAACTCGCTGAAGCACTGCAATGTGTTTGTTCGTCGTTCTGTTCATCCATTCGTCCACGTCTTCTGTTGTTATGTTTCTCAGTCGCAGCCGTTCTCTATCTTGTTCGGCTTCTTCTACATGTTCTTGATATCTTGTCATAAGCCGTTCGACTATTTGCGTTTTGTTCCTGAGAGTCATCTGTTCAGCCTCTACTAGCCGCCTTTCTGCATGTATCATTTTCACTCTTATCTTTGCTTTTTCACTGAATGTAAACATCAGTTGTAGTTTTTCGCCTAGCATCTTGAGCCCGTAGAAAGGACTGTCGGGTAGAATGCCTGGACTTACTTCTGTTTCTGTATCTTCCTGAGCTAATGCAAATCCTGGGATTAGTACTAAAGTAATTGCAAATAATGCAACTAACAATGTTGTCCATTTCATTTTTATTAGATAGGAGTTTTCATTCATATATTTAATCTATTGTATTTATCTGTCGCTTCGCCTATTCGTATCGCAGCGCTTCTATAGGACTGAGTTGAGCAGCTTTACGCGCTGGAAGGAAACCGGAAATCAGTCCTACAACAACAGAAAACCCGAGCCCGAGCGATGCAAGTTCGAATGTGACAACAGTCTTAAGAGGCAGTCCTTGGGCATCAAGCACATATCCTAAAACACTGGATATGGATGTGCCGATAACAATGCCAATCACGCCACCCAAAAGTCCGATTATAGCTGACTCTGTGAGGAAAATCCTGAGGATATTGCTGCTTGAGGCACCTATCGCTTTCATTATGCCTATTTCTTTTGTGCGCTCGAGAATGGACATGTACATTGTGTTTGCAATGCCGATTCCAGCAACAAGCAGGGCTATGCCTGCAATAGCCCCTAGAACAAGTGAAAGAGCACTAGTGATGGTTGATATCTGTCCGGCCAGCGTTGATGTGCTCATGACTGAAAACGTGTCTTCTCCGTGTTTGTTGTCAAGCTTTTGCTGAACGCGTTCGGCAACGTCTTCTATGTCGCTTGCATCAAAAACCTGTGCATATATTGCAGATATTTCCTCTGGCTCGTCCACAAGCTCGCGCAAAATCTCTAGGGGCATGTAGATTTGGGCGTCATCCTGCGTGTTGCCGATCTCTTTCATTATTCCGACTATTTCGAAAGATTTTCCTTTTATGACGACTTTGTCTCTTGCATTCAGTTCTCTTCCAAAACTCTCCTCAGCGATCAGGCTTCCAAGCGTGACAACATATCTGTCTCCTGGCCTTATCCAACGGCCGTTCTTGATTTCAATCTGCGAGCCTTCGAACAGGTCCTTGGCCTCTTCACTGTTGACTCCGATTATCATTGTCGAAAAAATAACATCTTTGTGGGTGACTGGCAAGGTCTTGTATAAAATTGCTATCGCTTCCTCGATTCCCCTAACGCTTTTGACAAGGTCCGCGTCTTTTTCTGTCATCTGTTCTGTGCCAAGAAACCCGCTTGCCCCTCCCCCCATTGAAAAAGGGATGATGATAATTTTGTTCGCGCCCAGCTGTTCAAACTGCTCCTGTATGTATGCGTTTGTGCCTTCGCCGATAGAAACCATGGAAACAATGGCGGCGATTCCTATGACTATGCCTGTGACTGTCAGGATGCTGCGCAGCTTTCGTTCGCGGATGCTGCGCAAAGCCATATTGATGCTCTCTTTCTCAAAACTGAAAGCCAAAGGATCACTTGATTTCTACTTTCTACTTTTTACTTTTTTTAAAAATACAATGAAGAATTCCTTTTTCCAATATATTACAGCGATTAAGACCGCAACTATTATCAGCTTTGTTGTGAATGAGATTTCTATAGGAGTTCTGCGCACCCTGAATTCTATTGATGCATCTTCAGACACCTCTTGGTTGTACGGGTCTTTGTATGACATCTCTATATTCAGCGAATGCTTGCCTGTTGACATGCCTGACAAATCCACTGATAATGTGAGTGTTTCGTAATCGTCCGGGTCCAAATGGCCAGCATAATATTCTGAAGGCGTTATATCCAAGTTCGAATCAAAACTAAGGCTTAGGAAGTTCGCTGTTGAAGTTCCGCGATTAGCTAGGGATATTGTAAGTTCACCAGTACCTCCGAGGTACATCTTGCTGTCATCCTCAACTGTAACAACAAAATCCGGCCTGCCAGATACTTTTACTCCTATGTATTTTATGTCAGTCTGCAACACACCGGACTCGTCATAATATTTTATTGTCACAGGGACACTGTATGCAACCGTCTTTGCTTCCTTGTTCACTATGATAGAAAAAGTGGCTATTTTCAAATCGCTTTTTGCCAGGTCACCCAGATAAATCTCCAAATCGCCGCTTGCTGAAACAAAAGGCAGTGTGGAATTTCCGAACTCGGCTGTCATATCTCTCAAAGTCCCCTGCCCGGCATTTTTGATGTACACATCAAACTCAATCACATTTCCAGGCTCGATGAGATCTTTGTCCCAGGTCACATTTTCTATCTGGACAAGAGAGCGCTTCGATATTGAAACAGACGTTGATGTGTCTATAGTGGTTGTGCCTACTGCGTCGCCTTCTGTATAAGAAATATAGAAGAACACTGAAGTCGTATATTCCTTGATCGATGGAGAAATGGTTATCGGTATGCTGATTTGCGTAGAATCGCTCGGCGCTATTGTGCCCAAGTTGTAAATCGAGCGGTCAAAAGTTATATAGCTGTGCCCTCGTACAGTCAGTTTTACACTTCGCGCGTATTCTGTTCCGCCGTTGCTTATAGTCAATATGAGATTGCCGCTGCTACCGGGCGCTATGTTTGACGGCACGACTTGGCCTGATACAGTCAATGACACATAAGTTGTTGCCGATTGAACAATGGCGGGCATTGAAAATACAAAAATTAGAAAGGCTGCAGACGCCAATGGCAGCGCAACATTTTTTTTCAGATTGGTTTTCATATATACACCTTATTTAATTATCATGCCGTCTTTGATTTTTATTTTTCTTTTCGCATGCTTGGCAATAGTCGGGTCGTGTGTTATGACAACAACAGTCTTACCTTCACTATTAAGTTTGTTGAATATATCTATTATTTCTTTGCCTGATTTTGTGTCGAGATTGCCTGAAGGTTCGTCTGCCATCAGCAGTATCGGGTCATTTGCAAGCGCACGCGCTATTGCCACACGCTGGGTCTCGCCGCCTGACAGCTCGCTTGATTTATGGTCCAATCTTTTTCCAAGCCCCACGTTTTCTAACAGCCGCTTAGCTTTCTTTGTTCTTTTGTTTTTGTCAACACC
>CAZSGV010000029.1:0-950 GCA_964606565.1 uncultured archaeon | reverse complement strand
ACATTCTGCAAGGCTGTCAGGCTTGGGATGATGTTGAAGAACTGGAAAACGAATCCTATCTTCTTTCTGCGGATCAATGCCAGCTCATCTTCGCTAAGCTTTGAGATGTCCTCGCCCTCTATGTAAACTTTGCCGCGCGTTGGCGTGTCCAAGCATCCCAGACAATGCAATAGCGTGCTTTTGCCGCTGCCTGATACTCCTTGTATAGCTACGAATTCGCCATTAGAAATTTTCAGATTGATGTCTTGGACTGCACGCACTTCTGCACGTGTCCCTTCATTATAAATCTTCCAGACGTTTTTGCATTCTATAATTGCTTTTCTTTTCTTCATGCTGATAGTATCTTTTGTGCCTTGTCCTTAAATTCCTTTAAAGTCTTTTTTGAGATTCTTGTTTTTTTCCAAAGCTCGTCCACGTCCAGCTTGAGAATTTGTTTAAGAGTTACAATGCCGGCATCGCCCAGCTTAATCTCATCCACTGGGTCAATATCGCGCAAAAATGTTATCGGGTATAGTTTCTTTTCTTCTATCATGCGCTCCAGTCCGTGCTCGATCGGTGCTTTCCAGCCGATGTACTCTATGCCACAGCAATCAGCATATCGCCTTGCGTGGTTCGAGAGCTTCGTGTTGCTTATTACCATTGCTTTGTTGAATTTTATTTTATTGTTGCCGTTTTTGCTGCCATAAACCAAATCTTCAAATGTCGCACGCGCTTCCAAAAAAACATCCAGACCAGTGTACGTATGCGGCTTGTAATGGTGCTTCACTTCCACGTATACAATCTCCTTGCCTTTTTCTGCAATCGCGTCGATCTCGTGCTCTATGCATTTGCCAAGCACCATACGGTTGGATTTAACTTTGTATCCGTGAGCTCGCAGCAGGCGGGCAATAAAAAGCTCAAAGTCCGGCTTCGGTCTTAACAAGCTGATTGACGAACGCAAGTCTGTCACA
>CAZSGV010000028.1:0-5954 GCA_964606565.1 uncultured archaeon | reverse complement strand
CCTGTTCGCTGCCTCACATGCGGAAAAGTTATTGGCCATTTGTGGGAAGAATATAAGAGGCGCGTAGAAGAGGGCGAAGATGCTGGAAAAGTAATGACTGATATCGGACTGGAGCGCTATTGCTGCAGGCAGATGTTTTTGTCGAACGTTGACCTGATTCAGGAAATAAACCAATTCAAAACATAAAACTCAAAACATAATAAAAAATACAGACAGGCGATTAAATGATTTGGCCAGACAATGAGTTCACGAGGTTTGAAGTCGCACGGCTTATAGGCGCACGCTCTCTTCAGGTCGCACTTGGCGCGCCAGTGCTTGTAAAAACAAAGGAGACTGCTCCAATCGAAATAGCTAAAGAGGAGTTCAAAGAAAGCATACTACCGATAACCATCAAGCGGACATTGCCGGACAACACAAGAGTAGCAGTGAACGCAAAAGCGGCTATAAAGAACTGGATGGTCGCGCACGCCGGAGAAGTTTAAAATTTTTTTGAAAGTTTTATGGCATCTTAGCCAATACTACCAAATGACCGAAGAGTTCTTTCTGTAAATTGTAAAACTTTTCATAGTATTGATTGAGTTCATAGTCCTTTCTCTTATACATCGTAGTCCCATGTGTCAACACGTCGTGAACAACTCTTCTTGTAACATCCATACTCTTTTGCGGCAGGCCAAACACGTTCAAACCTTCAACACCATAAAACATGGACAACCAGTTAAGCCCGACAACAGAATGAGGACAAACATCGGTTTCTATAAAAGGACCCGGATTGTCTTTGTATGTCCTTGTATCACCGTGTTCAAGCCTCTGCTCAATCGGGGCGCGGCATATTCTAACCATCTTACTTCTTGGACAGTCGCAGGAAATCGTAATATGTTTGATTGAATCTACCTTATCTTCTTCGGGGCTGTCATAACTTTCCCAATTAGTGACGGTGAGCAGGTGAGGTCCTTTACTTTTGCTTTTCAACCTTAATGGCATTACATAGGCCTGCCCTTCAATGTTCTCAAAACAGTTCCCCTTTGGGGCAACAACATCCTTAAAATGAGTTTCGCCGCCTTCATACACAGGCGAAAAATCCACTCTCTTTCTCAGTCTGCAGAACTCTGCGACTTCCTCTGGCGAAATGCCAGCCAAGTCAAAAAGATTATAAGAAGCAATTGTTGCAACGTTTCCATATACCAAAGGCATCAGATGAAGTCCTACGTATTTCTCAGCTGCATTCTTATAATATATACCAGAATCTGCCACGGTTCTAGGCACTGATTGTCTGCTTCCTTTTCCTCCCATATCCATCACGTCTATGTTTATTCAATAAAGTTTTAAGTCTTGCCCCCATCACTCCAAAAACTCCACATCATCGATGCGCCCGTCAGCGTCCTTGTCGATGCCTCGCACAACACGCGCCACTCCGCCATCAAAGCGGTTACCCATCTGCACCTCTCGCATGTATCTGATAAGTGCGATTATTGCCGCACGCGTTCCTTTGAAGCGTATGCCTGAAAGTACCAATATGCATTTGTCGCCGTTTTTGTTTTTCGCCAACGGGTTTTTCATTTTTATTATTATTCCTATGTCGTCGCTGCTGTACACAGACTTTGTGAAGCTTGAGACAATATTGAAACCATGCTTCGGATCGAAATAGATAGGCAGGCTTTTGTTGAACTTGTCAATGATTATGTTTGCTTTCGGGCCGCCTATTATGACAAGGTTACCGCGCATGTCCTTTTCTGTCAATTCTGTGTCAAGCTTGTAGTTCGGTCTCGCGTTTTTCAGGAACGTGCCAAGAAAGAGCGCAAGGTCTATTCCGGCCGAGCCGTCCAAAGCCTGAACGCCGTATTTGCCGTGCGGGTCCGGCGAGCCGACAACGATTGTTGCATCAAGTTTGCCTTTTTTTATGAACGGTTTGAAAAATTCTATTTCCCTTGCCTTTGTTTTCACGTCCACCAGATGCTCTCCGTCGAACAGCTTTATCGCAAGGTAGGGATGAGATACAGAATAAATCTTCGCGGTTGCGCCCGTGCGCTCTTCTGTGCGTTCAAGTGTTATCACGCCTGCGCCCTCGAGCCTGCGCAGATGATAATAGATTTTCTGCTCGTGCTCTTTCAAACGCCTTGATATATCCATTGCGCAACTCGGCCTCTTTGCCAATTCGTTCAGGATCTTTTGCGCAAGTGCGCTGTTGAGAACATTAAAACTCTTCGGCTTCAACTCCAAAGCATTGTAGGCTTTCTGCCCCTCTTTTGTCTCTTCGATGAAATATGTCATTGTCTACAGCCCCGAATTATAATATCAATCATACCATTATAAATATTTTTTTAGTAGTTTAACCTTTTTAAGCCTTCTCTTTGCCAAAATCCGCATCCATTAAAGCAACTCTTTTAGATTCTTTTTATACCCATCCAAAAACAGAAATTAAAAAGTAGAGGAGGGACGAGGAAGGCAAACCCCACAGAGGCTACTGGATTTTACTTTGGCCGCCACATCCTTCGATCGCTCCTTTACTTTTAATTTAACAAAAATCCAAACCTCTCAAACTTTAATTCGGACTGCAAAGTTTAATTTGGACTGCGTGGAAAAAATGGAATTCAAAACCGAATGTCCCAAGTGTGGATCAAACGAGCTGAAAATCGTTAATCAGAACTACCCAAAGGCATATGAGTGCCGGAAATGTAAATATAACTTTGTGATAGCCAAACAGGCATTAATAGATGAGTGATTAAAAAAGATGATCGAGTTAATGTTATGTTGTGATGTTTCATGTGCGGGATTATCGGTTATGTTGGCGAGAAAGAAGCTGCTCCTATAATCTTCAACGGACTGAAGCGTCTGGAATATCGCGGATATGATTCTGCTGGCATATCGATATTCGGCAATGGCGGCAATGTGCAGATAAAAAAGGACATCGGCCGCGTGGACCACATAAACGAAAAGCTGGACTTCCTTTCAATGCAGGGCTCGATCGGCATAGGCCACACGCGCTGGGCAACGCATGGCGGTGTCACGCAGACGAACGCGCACCCGCACGTATCGAACAACAAAAAAGTTATTGTTATACACAACGGCATTGTAGAGAATTATCAGGAACTGAAGGGCATGCTGCAAAAGCATGGCTTCACCTTTTACAGCCAGACAGACACAGAGACCATACCCAATCTCATCGAGTTCGAGATGCGCAACGGAAAAGACTTTGAGCGCGCAGCAATGGACGCGTTAAAACAGCTCGAGGGCTATTATGCTGTGCTTGCGATGTTCGCGGACGAAAGAAAGATAATCGCATCCAGAAACGGTTCGCCCCTGGTCGTGGGTGTGGGCAACAACGAGAACTTTATTGCAAGCGACATCCCCGCATTTTTGGAGCACACCAAGAGCGTGACATACATACACGACAAGGATTTTGTTGTGCTTGACGGCGAGAAGAAAATAAAGTTCTTCACATTGGAGAACGACAAGCAGGTGGAAAGACCTGTGCACAGCGTGGACTGGGATCTGGAGCAGGCGCAGAAAGGCAACTTCGACCATTTTATGATGAAGGAAATATCCGAGCAGGTCGACACTGTCAAAAAAGCAGCGAACCAGAACAAGGAAACCTTGATGGAAGTCGCAGAAGCTATGAAAAAAGCAAAAGGCGTTTTCCTTGTGGCGTGCGGAAGCTCTTATCATGCATGCCTGTCAGCCAGCTACCTGTTTTCAAAGATCGCCAAAATACACGTGAACGTTGTGCTTGGCTCCGAGTTCTCAAACTACGAGCATTTCCTTACGCCTGACACACTGGTGATCGCAGTGTCGCAAAGCGGGGAAACGATTGATGTGCTTGACGCAGTGCGCACAGCCAAGCGCAAAGGCAGCAAAGTGATGTCGATCGTGAACGTTATGGGCTCATCGCTGCACCGCAGCTCAGACAAAGCACTTATGCTTCACGCCGGCCCGGAGATATGCGTGCTGTCCACAAAAACATACACAGCACAGCTGACCGTGCTGTCACTGCTTGCATACACCCTTGCTGGGCGATATGAAGAGGGAAAGAAGAACCTGGAGTACTTGTGGAACATAATATACAACCTTACAGCAGCGAACACAAGAAAATACATAAAGCAGCTGGCCGAAAAGCTGAAAGACAAGGAGCACCTTTTCACGATCGGACGCGGACTGCAGTATCCCACATCACTTGAGGCTGCGCTGAAAATAAAAGAGGTATCATACATCCATGCAGAAGGTTTCAGCGGAGGCGAACTCAAGCACGGCACGATCGCGCTCATCGAACAGGGCACACCATGCATAGTTTTCTCATCGCACGAAAACGAAAAGGATATCCTCTCGAACGCAATGGAGATAAAGGCGCGCGGCGGTTTCATAATCGGAATAAATGCAAAGAACAACGAAGTGTTCGATTTCTTCATAAAGGTCCCGGAAGTCGGCGACCTCAACCCGATAACGCAGATAATCCCAATGCAGATACTTTCATACCAGCTCGCAGTGCTTCGCGGCTGCGACCCAGACAAACCAAGGAATCTAGCAAAGAGCGTAACAGTCAAATAAGCAACGGACAAACTATCAAACAGTGGTGCGCATATGAGATTAAATGAGAAGATAAACGAGAACATCTTCAGGACAAACGACATACGCGGAGTCTACCAAAAGGATTTTGACGAGAATTTTGCAGAAGCGCTTGGAAAGGCATTTGTATCATTCCTCAAAAAAAGAGCGGACATCAAGGAAGATGTTGTAGTGGGCCGTGACATAAGGAACGGCTCGGAAAGTCTGAAAGCTGCAGTAATAAAAGGTATCACAGCTGCGGGCTACAATGTCACAGACATAGGGATAGTCACAACGCCGCTATATTATTTTTCTGTCAGGCATTTGGAAAAAAGCGGGGGCATAATGATCACGGGCAGCCACCTGCCAAAAGAGTTCAACGGCTTCAAGATAGTCGACAAGAACGGAAGCATGATAGGACGCGGTGCAGGTCTTGGAGAGATAAAGGAAATCATTCTCAAAAAGGATTTTCCGGAACCTGCAAACACAGGAGTTGCCAAAAAATACGATAAAATATTGGACGACTATTCGGATTTTGTTATGGAAAAAATAGACATTGCCAAGAAGATGAAAGTTGTTATCGATGCTGGGAACAGCGTAGGCGGAATAACCGCACCAATGCTTTTCAAAAAAGCAGGATGCGAAGTGATTGTAATAAACAGCGAGCTTGACGGCAATTTTCCATCAAGGTCGCCCGAGCCAAGGCCAGAGAACCTGCAGAAGCTGCAAGAAGCTGTGAGAGCGAACAACGCGGACATGGGCGCTGCATACGACGGCGACGGCGACCGGGTTGTGTTTGTGGACAACACCGGCAGGATAATCGATTCAAGCAGCCTGATAATAATGATGCTCGCCGAGCATTATCTCAACAAAAACACGGGTTCAAAGATCGTGTTTGATCTGGGCTGCTCGATGGCGCTTGCAGATATGATAAAAAGCATGGGCGGTGCACCAATCGAGACAAAGGTTGGCACAGCTTTCATAAAAAACGAGATGGTGCAGAACAACGCGATATTCGGCGGAGAATCAAGCAACCACCTTTATTTCGCGGATATGTTCAATTTTGACGACGGTGCGTTTGCAAGCCTGAAGATGGCCGAAATCCTCTCAAAGCTGCCAGCAGGCACAACGTTTGCAGACAAAATAAAGTCGCTGCCGCATTATCCTTATTTTCCGGAATGGGAATTCGAGTGCCCGGACGAGAAAAAACAACAGGCATTGCAAATGATAAAAGACAAGTTCAAAAGCAGCAGCGCGAAATTCTCAGAGCTCGACGGACTGAAGCTGCATTACGATGACGGTTGGGTCCTGTGGCGTCCGTCAGGCACAAGACCATCCATGAAGATTTACGTTGAAGCCAAAACGAAAGAAAGACTGGAAGAGCTGAAAATTTTTGCAAAGGACGAGCTGTTGAAAGC
>CAZSGV010000027.1:0-6034 GCA_964606565.1 uncultured archaeon | reverse complement strand
GGCTATGCAAGAAAAGTTCGTGTCGCACATATGCCAGCAACTGGCAAAACAGATGCCAGAGGAGTTCAAATTGTTCGGCCGCGATCCGAAAGAGCTTATGGCAGTAAAGCCGCCGTTCAAGCGGATAACGTACGACGAAGCAATAGAAATAATAAAGAAGGAGGGTGGTGAAGTGGAATGGGGTGAAGACCTCACATGGCTGCAGGAGAAGATACTCACACTGAAGCACAAAATACCTTTTTTCGTGTACAAATACCCGCGCGGTGTCAAAGCATTCTATCACATGCCTGATTCGGAAAATCCAAAGGTGACCCTGTCGGCAGACCTGATGGCGCCTGAAGGTTATGGAGAACTGATCGGCGGAGGCCAGCGCACGCACGACTTCAAACAGATGATGGAAAGGCTGAAAGACGAGAAACTTGACCCGAAAGCGTATGATTGGTACATTGATCTGCGCAGATGGGGAACTATGCCGCATTCGGGCTTTGGAATGGGAGTAGAGCGGCTGCTGATGTGGATATTGAAGCTCGACCACATCCGAGATGCGATTGCGTTTCCACGCACAATGACAAGGCATTACCCTTAGTAGGCAGAAATTTAAATAACGCGAGAAATAATTTAGATGTGAGCCCCGGTAGCTCAGTGGCTAGAGCAACTGGCTGTTAACCAGCAGGTCATCGGTTCGAATCCGATTCGGGGCGCTTTTCTTCTTTCTAACTAATATTTTTATATAGGCAAAATTGAATCTTTACATCGAGGACCCGTAGTTTAACTAGGATAGAACAGCCGGCTTCGGACCGGCTGATAGGGGTTCAAATCCCCTCGGGTCCATTTCAAAAACACACTTCCTCAAGCACTCTCTTTTATATAAATATTTTCCTTCTATAGGCTTGCCCAATAAGTGTAATCTGCGCAAAAAATCATAATCTTGCACAAAAAGTGTTAAATTACTTCTTTTGTATCTCTGAAAACTTTTCGTGTTTTTTCTTGTATCTATTTAAAGTATAATTGAATGCATCTTCCAAATCCACATCATATTCATTTGCTATTGTAGCTAGTGAAAACAAGGTATCGCCAATTTCTTCTCGAATATCTGAATGGTCAGCTAGTCCTGCTTCACCTGTTCCAGGCATTCTTGCCCCTTCAGATACAGCTAATGCTTCTCCTAATTCACCAACCTCTTCAACGAGGTGAGTGTAGTGGATTAGTTTGGACCATTTTAGTTTTATTTTTTCATTCCACTCTTTGGCTTTCTTTTGTATATCTTTTAGCGTTAACTCCACCATAACTGATTTTTAGAATTCTGAGTATAAGAAATTAAAAATTTGACTATTTTTTGGGCAAAGCCCCTTCTATAGCCCAAACGAAACAAATAAAAATAACTAAAAAACCCTATAATATGACTTACCGATGTGGGAAAGATTTAAATAGAAACAAACGGAAAAGGTAAGGACAATGAGATATTCGAAAGGCGTATCCAAGGCTGGTAGAATA
Source organism: uncultured archaeon (assembly GCA_964606565.1). Taxonomy (GTDB): domain Archaea; phylum Aenigmatarchaeota; class Aenigmatarchaeia; order CG10238-14; family SCSR01; genus JAUWZS01. The sequence continues at coordinate 4,540 of CAZSGV010000027.1, read as the reverse complement.
AAGGAGTTTTTGGAAGGCTTGATGCAAGACCCAGCTGGAGCTGTCAGTTCTTTGAAGTTCGATACAAAACTGAAACTGAGGTCTATGAACAACTCTGCATTTGCAAAAAAGGTAGAAACCGTATTCCTGCCCAGCAACGTAGTCATCATGGCTTTGCTTGCACTTTTTTCATACGTGTTCATGTTTGGGCCTATGGCTCACCCTAATCATATGACATTCATATATTTCATATCATTCTCAGCTCTGTGTCTGGCTGTAATGGAAGTAATACGCATAAAGGCGACTGGCGATATAGAGAAGTACAACATAAACTTCTTGAGAATCAGCCTGATATCTTTGATAATACCCCTGATGCTCATGCAAACAGTTGGAATGCCGCAAGTATTCGTATTCACTACAATAACCTTCCTTATAATGACGCCGGTCATGTTTGTCATACGCTCGAAGTGGAAGATAAGCGGCCACATGTGCACGTTCACAGCAGCAAGCACGATCATGTCTCTTGTCAGCAGCTCTTTCGCACCAATGTTCCTTATGATACCGCTGATAAGCTGGTCCAGGATAAAGCTGAAGGCTCACACAGCCAAGCAGGTTTTCATAGGAACGCTCGTAGGATTTGCTGTGCCATACACTTTCGCTTTTTTGCTGCCTTTGATTTAAACAGCTCGGTCAGCTGGGTTCCGAAACACATTTTTATAAGTAAAAAGAAAGAGTTTTCTATACGCTCCCGTGGTCTAGTCCGGTCAAGGATCCGAGCTTCTCGAGCTTGTGACGCGGGTTCAAATCCCGCCGGGAGCATTTTATTCTACTTTTCTTAAAATGAGATGGTCGAAGTTTTCCAAATCCGCTTCTATGAACTTCCATGATATTTTATTTTCAACAGAGCGTTCGATATCTTCTATAATCATCATATAGAAACCCTCTTCTTCTATAGTAGGACATAAAAGCAATCTTCCATCGGGTTTTAAAACTCTGATAATCTCTTGGAACATCTGTTTTGCCATTTCACAACTTTCTTCAAAATTCCGATAGTTATCAGCAACATAAGACAATGCCGCGTTGCTACTTAAAACTAAATCAAACGAATTGCTTCTAAATGGTAACTCTTCATTCAGACCTGATATACAGTTCTGATGATTATCGCTAATCCTCAAATATTGTTCTACTGTCATTCCAAACTCGCCTTTACTTTCATCAGATTTGTCATTTTCCAGATATTTTTCAATTGGGGTGCAAAAAACAGGGTCGAGACCTATTATATCAATATTATGTTTTTCCTTGCATTCGTTCTTGAAGAGACCGTATCCGCACCCAATATCCAAGATGTTCTTATGTCTTAGTTCATCTACACTAAATCCCAGAAGTGTGGTATATTCATCAATACCCCTGGCGGTAACGTGAGCAAAATGTGAGTATTTCATTTAATCTAAAAGAGACAGCAATATTTTTATAATGATTGATGAGAGCATAAAAAAGATTTAAACTGCTGCTGTTAGAATAATTGTAATGAAGTACGAAGTTTCTGTAAAATTCAACAAGGATTTTGTCGATGTGGATGAGGCTGGCAGAAAGATAACAATAGGCGTGCGCGCAAAGCCAACCAAAGGCAAAGCTAACGGAGAAATCATCAAAAAACTTGCCGGGCATTTTGACGTGCCTTCGTCAAGCGTTCACATCATTGCAGGCATGCGCTCGAAAACTAAAATCATTGAAATTGTCAAAGAATAGTTTAACTTTATAAGCCCCAATTATTTTATGATCTATCACGCAGGGGTGCGATAGTCTGGTCAATTCGGCTGGGCTTAGGACCCAGTGGCTTAGTGCCTTCGTGAGTTCAAATCTCACCCCCTGCATTATTTCTATAGGTATCAGTTTACATACAGATACTATCAGAAAAATATCGCATTTAGGGGCGTGGCTTTTCAAAGGCTTTGATTTTCTTCAGCTTCTTAACAAGATATTTGATTGCCTCTATAATTTGTTTTTCATTTCTTGCACCAGTACAGACTATCTTCCCAGAGCCGAATAACAAAAATGCAACCTTAGGCTTTTTCATCCTATAAACTAGACCAGGAAATTGCGCGGGTTCATATTCTGAATTTTCTAGAGTAAATGCAATTTTATCGAGGTTAAGTCTTGCCCCAAGTTCGGCTGAAGCTACTATATTTTGAACTTCTAACCTTGGTTTCTGCACTTTTATTCCAATGCGTTTAAGCGTTTTTAACATCTTGTCTATTCCGTGTTTTGCTTCCTTCAAACTCGTTGCACCAGTGCAGTTCATCTTACCGGATGAAAAAATCAGAAAGCTCACCTTAGGTTTTTTCATTCTATACACTAAACCTGGGAATTGGTTTGGTTCATATTCAGCTCCTTCAAGTTTATTGAGTAATTGGGTGAGGTTTACATTGCTAAAAAAATCAACCGTAATTACCATGTTGTGAATCTCAGGTTTCATGATTATGTTAAGCTTTTCTCAACGATAACTATTACGGATTAGCTTTGAAGTTGCATAATAAAAATAAATCTGCCTCTTTTGGTATGCTATCTCTTTCTTCTTGGTCTGAACGTTCTTTTGAATGTCCCGCCGGCCGTTCTCATCATCTCAAAATCCTCTGATGTGAGATAGCCCATCAAACGCAGTAAAGATAGGAACGCTGCAACGCCACCGATAATTCCGAACAGAATGAAAAACAGATTTGATTTCGGCACAATGAAAAGGACAAGCGCCATAGCAGCTGCTGACAGTAAGACCTTGTGCAGCCCCGAATAGACAGACACGTTCAGCACTTTTTTCAGATAATAAGGAACTAAAAGCATGGAGGTGAATCCTGTAAGCGTCAGTGCCAGCGCAGCGCCTACAAACCCAAACAGTGGTGCGAATATGAAAAGGGACACTATGTATTGCACAGCAGCCACAGCCATCAACGCACCTGAGAGCTTTGGTTTGCCAATGCCTACGAACACGGATGATAGATTGTAACCAAACATAAGCATGAACGTCCCGATTATCAAGATCTGCAGTGGCACTACGGCTTCTGCGAACGCGGGACCATAAAATCCAAGCACAAGCGGCTCGGCCATTGTCAGAATGACCAGCGCAAGTGGCAGTCCTATGAGCAGCGGGTACTTGACTGCAACTTTCACATATTCTTCCAGCAGCGCTCTGTTTTTTTTGGCATGCGCCTCGGCTATGGCCGGAATCACTGGCAACGAGAAAGACGTCATGAAAAACAGTATGCTTGACGTTGTGTCAGCCACGCTGTACACTCCGACGCCCCCATAATCGAAAAACATTTTCAGCACTATTATGTCCAAACTCTTCATCACATTGAAGGATATGAGTCCGAGCGACACGAAAATGCCGAAAGTAAAGATTTTCCTGAATTCCCGGAACTCGTCCAAACTCCAAAGCATGCTGTTGCGGAAAAGCGTGGCTACATTGAATGGAATCAACTTTCTTAAGCGAAACCTGAGAAAATATATGCAAAGTCCCAGCTGAAATGCAGTGCTCACAGCTATTAAAACAGGCAGCATGTACGAAGGAGTGCCCACGGCTATGAGTACAAGACCACCTACAACGGTCACTATGGCCCTGCTCGAATTGACAATGGAAAGATGATCGCTTTTCTGAAAAGAGCCTATTATCGAGGCTAGCGCATCCTTTGTCCCTGTAAACAGAAAAGACACGGCAATGGTAAGAACCATTATTTTCATTATCGGGTCATCTATATTAGATGCGAACATGGAAAGAAGTATGAACATAACAATGCCGATTACCGTAAGATATTTCAGGCCGGTCGAAAAATAACTGCTAAGTTTCCATCCACTCTTTGCCACATACTCGGAGCCATATTTCATAAGCCCTTGGAACAATCCGCTGAAAATAAAAACCCATGCAAAATTATGCAGGTTCGCTGCAGTATTGAATATGCCATAACCTATCGGGCCATAAACTCGGCTGACTACAACGCTCCATAACCACCAAAATATGCCACCTAATATCATGAGTATCAAAAACCATGCCCCGCCTACAACCAACCGCGTTGGCCCAGAATGGTCAAATACATCTCCCACTAAAATCATCTCAATAATTAAATTATTTTATCTTTGAAGTATTTTATTGAAAGCATTTTTATTCTCGGAAATCCTTAATAGTTTTCAGGTGATATGTTGAAGACATTGAAAAAAGTAGATCCGATGTCTGCTGCTAAAGTTGCCGGCGTATCAGGAGCCATATTTGGTTTGGTGTTGGCTATAGCAGTGACTTTTGTTGGTCTAAGCATCGACCAATACATGGGAAGATTCTATACCATGTTTGGAACAATGATGCCTATGATAGGATATGTCACTCTAGTGGCATTGCCCGTGGCGTATGGGTTAACAGGAGTCATATTCGGCTATGTCGGTTCGTTGATTTACAACTTTGTCGCAAAGCAGATGGGCGGAATAAAAATCGATCTGAAATAGCTTTTTCTTTTTTTTAATTTTGTTTTTTGATTTCAGGTCTTCGAAACAGAGTTGGGAGACTTTAGTATTGTAC
>CAZSGV010000026.1:0-6179 GCA_964606565.1 uncultured archaeon | reverse complement strand
CCCCAACACTACCCCCACCCTCCCCCGGTCTCAAGTCGATTCGTATTCCCACCAAGCCCTCTAGTCTGCTGGAGGATTTCTCCAGGAACCTACTGCAGCGGCTACGGGCGCTTTAGACCCAATAATAGTGGCCATCACTTGAGCCTCAGGTATTACCGCGGCGGCTGGCACCTGTATTACCCAGCTCTTATTCGCCCACCTATTTGAAGTGAGCAAAAGTTCCAGCAGTGCTGGAACACTCCGAATCCCCTTATCGCACGTGAATGCATTGTAAAGTTTTCGCGCTTGCTGCACACCGTAGTGCCTGGATTCATGTCTCAGAATCCATCTCCGGGCTCCTACTCACATAGCCCGTACCCGTTATCGGTTTGTTGGTTCATTACACCAACAACAGCCTGATAGGCCACAGACCCATCCTTGAGCGCCGGAGCTTTGGGTGCAAGAGCATTCCAGCACCAAGCACCTATGGGGCATTAGCGTCACTTTCGCGACATTATTCTCCACTCAAGGGTAGGTTATCTGCGTATTACGGAGCAGTTCGCCGAGTCCCTAAGACTCTCAGCTCGCATAGCTTAGTCGGATCCGGATAGCAATGGCCGCTGGCAGGATCAACCAGAATCGGCGGGTTTCTACCTCTAGGTTTCACCATCGAACGGCCGGATTTTAAAAAATATCAGCCGGTCTTTCATCAAAACCTACCCAGAACGCTACTCTGGATTCAAGCTGTGTAACGTGAACTAAAAGAAGTCTTTCATCTTACGCCGCGACTGTCATCACCAGCCACAGCACGGTCCTGAAGGACCAAATCAAACTTCAACGCCGTTCACGTGCAAGAAATAAATAGCAGTTGGGAATATTTAAAGATTTGGGAAAAATCATCCAAATCCTAATCTGCTGAAGATTTCGCCTTCAATCCTCAATAGAGATTCTGCAACCTTTTCAACTGTGCTGCCTTCTTTTCTTTTTCCTCCCAACATGTCCTTTATTGTGGCGACAAGTTCGTGTAAATATCTCCCAACAAGAAAAGCATCATATCCGATATCCGAAAAATTTGGCTCTTCATAAACCCAGCCGACATTAAAATCATCTGGCACATGCTCTTCTATTTCGCCAACCATCCTTTTTGCTTGGTAATAAGACGTTGAAAAAAGCATATTTTTCCAGCCACGCTCTTTGCAGATCTCCACCGAATTTATTACATTTTCTTCTGTGGATTTGGCCCTATCCTCCCGTATTATAATATCTGCAGGCACTCCGCTGTCTCTTAGAGACTCATATATAACTTCGTTCAGGAAAAAACCTGTGGCTATTAAATAAGGCATGTGTCCTTTTTCTCCCAGCTTTTTGTATGATTTTAACGCTGCAGTTATTCTGTCTGATGAACCTCTTGGCCCTCCAGGTATGACTATTGCTACGTCGCGGTTGTGTCTGTAAGTCATGATGAAATCACAGAAAATCAGATATTTAAAACTTCTAAACGAACAAAGGATTAATGGCCGAATCAAACGACGACTTTAGAATACGCGCACCAACTTACACCATACCACTCAATGTAATTAACGATGATGATTTGTTAGCGCTCTCGAAATTCATCATGCTCGAAGTCCTCGATGACGGTCATAGAGCATACGAGGAAGTTATGAATTTTTTTACTACTGAGGAATCGACCATATCTAAAGTAACACAAAGGATTGAGGAAAGAGCCGGTGGTGAAATGCCGGACGAGCTAAAGAAACTCATTACGGTCGTATTGAACAATGCATATAGGTCGGACCTTGCGACATACGTAAAAAACCGTGTCGTTTATTCCCTTAATTTCGACGAGAAGAATGAGATGATATGGATAAGGCCGAGATGGGAAGCATTGATACTCTATTGGCGGTCTGTTGACGATCGTGGGGCAAAGAGTGAGAAGGAGTTCTATGAACCGCTTTCAAAAGCGTTCAAATCATACTCAGATGATGAGCGACTGCCCGAGCATCTCCGCAAGAAATACGGCACGATTGGATACTATTTAGAGAACCCTGACAAGTTCGATGAGGCGCCGTATTGGGTCCTTTCAGAATTCTTCAAGTGATAAGTGATTATTACAGATTCTCCGAGAAGGGCCCGAACCGGGATTTGAACCCGGGTCAAGGGGTCCACAACCCCCTACTCTAGACCAAGCTGAGCTATTCGGGCCATCGCGTTAATAATTATCAACAAAAAGCAGATAAATAAGTTTTTTCTTTTTACTTTTTAGCTTTTACAAACACTACCAACCTTCTCTTATCAAGTGGTGTACTATGAGCCCGCTTCCGAAGAAGAAGACGTTCGCGTTGAACAGCACAGAAGAAATCACAAAAATAAGGCCCAATACGTTGTGATGAAAATGGAAAACCCTTTCTCTAATTTCTATTTTGAATGTAAAGTCCAGATATCTTGCAGCTTCGCCAAGCACGCCGGACAGTACAATCTGCATCAATTCAGCAATCATTGTAAACAGCTCCTTTTAACGGTTTCTAATTATAGTTTTTTTGTTTTTTTCATTTAAATTAGTTGAATGCTGGCGGCGAGATTTGAACTCGCGACCTCCGCGTATCACCTTTCGTATTTCATTCGACTGTTGCTGCGTTCACAGCAGATGGTCGTCAACGCTCATAAAGTTTATGAGCACGGCGTTATAGCCAGACTAAACTACGCCAGCCTTTTCACAGCATATGCAATTCTACTTATTCCCTAGTGCTTATAAAATATTACTAAACTTAAATAAATTAAAGATAAAGGGATTAAAACAAAAACGGGGGCAATGGAGAATGGTATCGATGAAGTTCGTTATTTTCGGGTCGCCAGGCGCAGGCAAGGGAACATACGCCCGACGCTTGCATGAACATCTGGGCATAGCTGCTGTGTCCACAGGCGACATCTTCCGTGACGCAGTGAAACAGGGAACAGAGTTGGGCAAGAATGCCAAGACCTTTATGGACGCTGGAGAATTGGTGCCGGATGAAATCACCAGTGGGATCCTTGAAGAGCGGCTGCAGCAGCCCGATACAAACAAGGGGTTCATACTTGACGGATATCCGCGTACTATATCACAAATCAAATTTTTGGAAAAAATTACAAAGATAGACGCTGTGATAAATCTTGTTGTACCTGAATGGATTTTAATTGAACGTTTGACATCCAGAAGAACATGCAAGAAATGTGGTAAAATTTACAACATATTATATCTTAAGCCGAAAAAGGAGGGAATTTGTGATGAATGCGGAGGCGAATTGGTGCAAAGATCAGACGAAGTAGAAGAAGTAATCAAGCATAGGTTAAAGGTTTTTGACGATCAAATAAAGCCTCTATTGAAGCATTATAGGGATAAAGGTTTAGTTATTGACATCGAATGCAATAAAATAGATACTCCACCAGAAATAATGGTCGATAAAATCCTCAAAGAGTTGAAAGAGAGAAAACTCATCGAATAATTTTTACATCCTTTCATTCAGCGCAGCATAGATTATCGGCAGTGCAATGGTCGCGTCTTCCTCGATATTCACAAACTTCGCGTCTTTGCCGATCTTGCCCCACGATACAGCTTCTCGAGGTCTAGCTCCTGACAGGCTGCCGTCCCATTCAACAGCAGTGCTCACATAAACAGCATAGTCGAGCCCGCCCTGCTTGAACTGGTTCCACCAAATCACGTGGTGCTTGCTTATGCCGCCGCCGATTATCAGCGCGCCGCTTTTCTTTGCTTGCCAAGTCTTGTCGCTCAATAGATGCTCGTCGCCCAACAAATGAAATCTAAAATCGTGGTCCTGCGCAAACTGCCAGATCTGATAGCCAACGCTGCCGTCAGTCGGTCCAGGCACAATCATCGGGATCTTGTTCTTCCAGCACCAATAGACAATCGACTCTTCTTTTTTCGCAGCCGCATCAGGATCAGCATCAATCAGCTCGCCAAGCTTCCAAATCAGCTCGTGCGTTGTTATGCCCTTCTTCTTCTGTTCGTCCGTGAACCCCTCATAAATCTTTTCCAAGAATTGTTTGAACTTGTCTTCTAGGATCACGCCGTACGACTCGTTCGGCACTAGCACGTTCCCCAATCGGTTCAGTCCTTTGTCGCGCAGCTTTGCATCATCCATCATAAAGTCGCCATGGTAGTAGTCTTTATACACGCGTGCGATGTCATGGTCAAGCGTGCCGCAAGTGCCGATAACAACATCAAACCATTTCTTGCGAATCATGTCTTTAATCACTCCGCGCGTCCCTGTCGCATTGATGCATGCAGGGAACGAGAAAAAGCGCAAACAGTCTTTATCCTTTATCATCTTCTCGACAATGTCTATGCCGATTGCAAGCTTCTTTGCTGTGAATCCTCCGGCCGCTCTGAACTGCGCCATGAGATCGTTGACGCTCGTCTTTCCGTTGATTTTGTAGTCTTTTACAGGTTCTGCATCAGGCTTCATAGAGAATAAACTAACTCTAATAATATAAAAAGTTTAATTATAATTTATGCCAAAAGAGACATCGATGGAAGAAGAAGTCATCAAGCTTTTGAAAAGCGCAGGCGTCGAAGCAGCAGAAGAGCAGCTCGAACGTCCACCACAATCAAAGCTCGGCGACATCGCGTTCCCGTGCTTCGGACTGGCAAAAGCGCAGAAGAAAAGCCCGCAGGACATAGCAAGAGGCATTGCTGAAGAGATGGATCTCGATATCGCAAAAAGCATTGTGCGGGCAGAGGCAAAGGGCGGTTATGTCAATTTCTTTTTTGACTGGGAAAGACTCGCTGAGAAGATCCTGAAAGACATCAAAACAAAGGACAAAAAATACGGACGGCCTGCAAAGCTGAAAAAGCAGAAGATAATGGTGGAATGCTCGCAGCCGAATCCGGTCCATTCAATGCACATAGGCCACGCACGCGGAACATTTCTTGGCGACGCGCTTGCAAACATTTTCGAATTTATGGGGCACAAAGTCATACGCGCGAACTACATGAACGACTGCGGGTTGCAGGTCGCAAAACTTGTCACAGCGATAAAATTATGGGCTGAAAACAAAAAGCCAGAAGTAAAAGAAGACGAATGGCTTTGGAAATATTACGTCCGATTCCACGAAGAAGCAGAGAAAGATGCGACGCTCGAAACAAAAGCGCGCGAGATATTGAAGCAGATAGATGTTGAAAAAAAGAAGGACACGGTCGCGCTGCGCAACAAGATTGTGAAATGGTGCATCACCGGCTTTGACAAAACATACGAAAAAGTCGGCATAAACTTCGACATGTACCTGCACGAGAGCAAGTTCCGCGACCAAGGGAAAAAGATCGTTGAAAAAGCATTGAAGAAAAAGCTGGCGTTCGAAAGCGAGGAAAAGACGATTGTCGCTGACCTCGAAAAGCACGGGATGCCCGGACTTGTGATCCTGCGTTCGGACGGCACAGGCCTTTATCAGACAAGCGATCTGGGAATGACTGTGTACAAGTTCGAGAAACTGAAAGTCGACAAGGCGATTTGGGTTGTCGCATCCGCGCAGAACCTTTATTTCCGGCAGATCAAAAAGCTGCTTGAGCTCCTCGGGTACAAATGGGCAAAAGATGACGCGATACACTTTCCGTTCGACTTGGTCCGGCTGCCCGAGGGAAAGATGTCCTCGAGAAAAGGAAAGGCGATACTGCTGGACGAAGTTATCGACAAGCTTATCGGCATGGCAGAGAAGGAAATAGAAAAGCGCGAGATTAGCCACACAGAGCAGGAAAAGAAGGCGACAGCAAAATCGATCGGCGTGGGCGCGCTCAAGTACGCGATCGAAAGGGTCGAGCCGGACAAAGGCATAACGTTCGATTTCAAGAAGATGCTCAGCTTTGACGGCAACACCGGGCCGTATCTGCAATACGCACACACGCGCTGCGCGTCAATTCTTGCAAAAGCCGGCGAACACGAACCGAACTTCAAAGCCAAGCAGCTGAAAAAAGAGGAGAAGGAGCTTGTGCGCATGCTGGCAGACTTTCCCAAAATCGTGGAGCAGGCAGCACGCGAGATGCGCATAAACCAGATTTGCAATTACGCGTACGATGTTGCAACAGCGTTCAGCACTTTTTACAATGCGTGCCCGGTGCTCAAAGCCGAAACAGCAGCGCAGAGAGATTTCCGATTGAGCTTGGTCGCGGCAACAAAAATCGTGCTGAGAAATGCTTTGACAATTCTTGGGAT
>CAZSGV010000025.1:0-6542 GCA_964606565.1 uncultured archaeon | reverse complement strand
GGTGAAAACATTAGCAGTGCAACAACCAAAGAAAAGGTTGCAATCAACATGGACGACCCGATAGCAGGCCGTCACATTTTTGAGAATGACATTCTTGTTTCGAATCTAACAAAAGACAATCGTACGCTGTTGAAAGAAGTTTATGAAAAGTTGAGCGAGGACGAAAAAGAGCTCCTTAACGAGATTTAATTTTTCTTATTTCTCCAAGTGCTGTCCCATCAAGCATGAACGCTTCTGCCTTGCGCACGTCAAACGCGCCGCTCGATAAAAGCGGTCCTATGTATTTTTTCTTTCGCTTTGAATTCAATGGCACACCGCTGATTATCGGATTGAAAGAGGGAAATATTATCGTCTCCGTCTTCCCGAATTCAAATTTGTCGGATTTTTTAATCTTATATTTTTTACGCAGAGTCTTTTTCTTGATTTCACCTTTCACCCAAACTTTTTCAACAGAGCGAAAACCAAGATCATCCACGAATTCCACAACTGGGTGTATGTGCGCTGTAAACAGATAATCGCATTTCAGTAGCCGCTTGCTTGGCCACGCATGTCCATGAAAAAATCCATACGGCCCGATAGCAAATCCTTTTGCGCTATGAATTTCAACGCTATCAGGAAGCAAATCATGCAGCTCTGTATCGTGATTGCCCTTTACAAGTGTGACATTAACTTTTTCGGCCAGCGGGAACATCAGCTTTGGAAGCTCTTTCAACTCGCGAAAACTTATTCCTGGAATTTTATGCTTTAAATCGCCTATTATGACTAGTCTGTTTGCCTTTGTGAGTTTTATCAGTTTGTTTATTTGCTTTAGTAATTTTTCGACTTGCGGCGCGATTGTTATACCTGCTTTGTAAAGTTCATGCTCTATCCCCAAATGCAAATCTGCGATTGCCAGAATCTTCCCGTGCTTTCTGTCAGAAATCAAAAGTGCTGGTTTGTTATTTATGAAACGTATTGACATAGCTACTTCACTAATTTTAATTAATCTGTATTACTTTTGTAGCTTCGTCTTTTCCTTTGTCTCGTTCCAAGCGGTAGGATTTGCCTGTGACAGCCTCTTCAAGTGCTTCATCGTGTGTGATAATGAAGCACTGGTCAACGAATTCGCTTATGCTTTCCCTGAGCGTTGTGGCTAAAACTTTTACTGAGTTTGCATCAAGGTTCGCAGTCGGCTCGTCGAGCACAAGCATGCGCAAGTGCGGTGCGAGAATAAGCGCGAACGCTATGCGCAATGCAAGACATGATATGCTCCGTTCGCCACCTGAAGCAACACCTTCCACGTTTATCCAAGCCATATCGCGCTCCTGCAGCTGCAGAACGTAGTCACCTTCTTCTATTGCTAATCGGATGCCGACGAAGTCTTGATAAGGGTAAAGCGTTGGCCAGAGTGTGTTCATTGTATAGTTAACAGCTTCTATGAATTCCTTACGGAGTTCAATCTGCGTCTGCTGAAGGGCTTGCGTAAATATCTTCAACTCTTTTATCAGCATGCCCAAGCGCTCGACCTCTTCGCGCTCACGCTGGGATGCTTCGAGAGTTTTTTCGTATTCGCGCACGCGTGCCATTCGCTCGTTTGTCAAACTATCGAAATTTACGATTTTCGTCTCGGCCTCTTTTTCTTTCGCAATTACATTTCTCAGCCATCCTTCAATCTTTTCAATCTCTCTTCCGGCAACCTGTGTGTCCAGCTGCGCAAGGTGCTTTTCCAAATCTTCTTTCTCCGTTTTCAGTTGCTGCAATCTGTTTTTACGACTTTCATAGTCGGTCATTTGTGCAGACCATACTTCCAATTTTTGTTTGTTTTCAATAATCGCTGCAAGCTCTTTGTGTACGATTTCTACTTCAGCCTTCAACGAGGCCAGTTCCCCGCTCAGTATTCCAATCGATTGGGTTTGCTGAAGGAAAAGTTGCTTAGAATTTTCAAGCTCTGTTCTTATTTTGTCAAAATCTTTTATTTGTAAAAGCATCTCTCCAAGTTTTTTTGCCGCAGATTGAAGATTCTCTATTTCCCGCTCAGTAAGCTGTTTCTTGTTGATTGCATCTTCGATCCTTTGCTTTAGTGTGTCAAGCTCCCTTCTTTTGTCAGTTATCAGAATGTTTTTGCGCTCTTCTGAAAGAATTGAATCGCATATTGGGCATCTGCCTTCCACAGAAGAAAGCTTGCCCAAAACCTCTTCTAATTCTTTGACTTTAGATTTCGCGGTCTCGAACTCGCCTATTATTTTTTCCAAAATTTTGCGATTCTCAGCAAGTTGTTCGTCTATGTTTTCTCCGGTCGTGTCCCTCAAATGTTCAAACTCTGACTTTAGTTTGAGTTTTTCTTCTATCTCCATTTCCAGCTTTGAAATTTTTTCCCTTCGCAGGAATTCGATCTGTGCTTTTGATTCTGAGAGTTGTTTTTGCAAGTCTTCATACATGGCCTGCTTCTCTGAGAGAGAATTATTTATTTCGTCGATCTTTTTTGAATGTTCTTCCAATTTGCTTGAGACTAATTGCGCATCGATGTCTTCACTCTTGATATCCTCCAGCGTCTTTTCTAAACTAACAATTATTTCAGATGTCTCATTGACTGCACTATCTATTGCGCTCTTGCTTCTTCGCAACTCTTCGAAGTTTTCTTTTATTTTCCGGAGCTCTGCAGCCTCTTTTTCCAAATCGGTTTTCTTTTTAGTGAATTCTTCCAGTTCACCTTTTAGCTTGGATTTGTTTTGTTCGAGCTCGCTTATCGACTTTTTGATTTCCTCAATTGATTTTTTTATCTCTGTCGGATCCAGCTGTTCGATTGTGCTTTGCCTGCCAAGTTTTACATCAATTATTTTGTTTGTCAGTTTCACCGCGTTCGCGCGCGACTTTTCAAACCTATCTATCATCAGCAGCTCATCTATCTTCTTCATTCGCTGGCCTTTACCGAGTGCTAAAAAATAATCAATCGAATTTTGCTCAGAATAAATCGCCTTGCTGAAAAGCTCATAATTCACTTTCATTATTTGCTCGATGCGGTTTGTCACGCTCTTTGTACTTGGTGACTCGAGAATGTTGCTGTTCTCCCTTATTTCCGAATACGAAGTGCCTCGTCGCTTCTCGATTATGCGTTTTACCGAGTAGTTGTTGCCATTCATTTGAAAGCTCACTTCAACCTCAGCCGAATTTTTCTCAGTCGGTTTTTTCATTATTATATCGTCCAGTTTTATCTTGCGTGTCTGCAGCATCGGAAAAGTGCCGAACAGTGCAAAGCATATCGCGTCCAAAATCGAAGTCTTTCCGCTGCCGACAATGCCGACCAAGCCGTTCGTACCAGCTGTAAAGCTAAGTTCAGACTCGGCGTGTGACTTCCAATTTTTTAACTTGATGTTTGTTATCATTCACCCACCAAAACCATCCAATGTTTTTTGTTCGCCTGTTAAAATATTGAAGGCGTTATCAACAGCGCCCTCGCTTAGCATCCTGAATATTCTCTCGGAGTCGAACTGTGAGCTGAAGTTTAGCTCCTCCAAATTTTTGCGCATCAGGTTCAACCCAATCTCCTCGGTCGACATCTTTTGCTCTCGCAGGTTACGCAGGAATTCGATCTTCTCCGCAATTTCAGGAGATTCGAGCTCTTTGACAAAACGGAGTATCGCACGGTCCCCATATTTCCGTTCTATGGCTTTCAAATCCTGCTCGATCACATCGTTGTATTTCCCTTTTATTTTCAGCTTCACGATTGGTCGCTTTGTAAAATTCCTGCCCAATAGCTCGTCCAATTTCTTTTCTATGTTGCCCATCACACCACCGTCTGTTTCAACGTCTTCGAAAAAGAACTTCCGATTGCCTTGAAGTGCATAGAAATTGAAATCTATTTTTTTGTTGCCGTTTGCGTCCGCTTCAATATCGAATTCGTAAAATCCCTTTTCTCCGAAAGCTTCGTGTTTTTCCAACTGCGTTATCACTGTGCTGCCCGGAAAGATAAGTGGTGTCCCGTCAACGACCTCGCGTCCAGCCCCATGCAAATGACCGTCGATAATCAAATCAAAGCCTTTTGGTAAGTTTTCGAGCTTTATGCTGACCGTACCGAGCGGCGAGTATATGAACGGGTCTATGCTTTGATGCATCATGAATATGTTAATGCAATCCGGCAACGGTTGTGGATTCCATTCTTCAAGCACCCGTCTTGCATAGCGGTCGGGCACACCAGACATTCCATGCACAGCAACACGCGTGCCGTCCTTTTCAAAAACGATTGTCTCTTGATGCAGATGCACGAGCAGGCCTGCATTTTCCAAAGCATGTATTGCATTCGTATCATTGCCCCTGCGTTCGTGTGTGCCATGCAGAGCAATGAGAGGTATGCGCTGCAAAGGGCGTTGGGAGATTTTTTTGAGCGACTTGGTCGAGCTGACAAACTCGACACCGCTGGATTCGGCCATAAGCGGCATTGTCAATACACGAATTGCACGCGCCCATACGCTGGTCTTCGGCACGCGTGAATCGAATATGTCACCGGGCAGCAGAATCAAATCTGCGTCCAAGGCTTTTTTCATGGCTTCTTCCGCGTTCTCAAAACTGTCCGTCTCAAGCTCTGTCCCATAAGCATATCCAAAATGCAAATCAGAAATTACTGCAATCTTCATCAACAAAACCCTATAAACTAATCCTTGCTTAGAAATAAACGTTTTTGCGAATGCGGGATTCCGATGTCCAAACCCTTAAAAACATAAAACAAATTATATAATATCTTACATAATTTTAGGTTGATATTATGGCAGAGCAAGAAGGAATCACAGTCAAAAAATCAGAGAACTTTTCAGAATGGTACACGCAAGTCGTTGAAAAAGCAGAGCTGTCTGATATACGATACAATGTGAAAGGATTCGTGGTTTTCAGACCTTGGTCTGTGATGTCAATGGAACTTATGTATGATTTGCTGGAAGCTGAGTTGCGAGCGAAGGATCACAAGCCTGTATGGTTCCCGGCTGTAATACCCGAGTCTAATTTTAGGAAAGAAGCTGCGCACGTTGAGGGTTTTTCAGCAGAAGTGTTTTGGATAACAGAGGCTGGAAGTGATGGAAAGAAGCTCGAGGAGCGGCTGGCGCTGCGACCGACTAGTGAGACAGCAATGTACAAGATGTATTCAATATGGGTACGCAGCTGGCGCGATCTGCCGCTGAAACTTTATCAACGCTGCCAAGTGTGGCGCTACGAGGGCAAAGCAACGCGACCGTTCATACGTAGCCGTGAGTTCCATTGGATCGAGTCGCATAACGTATTCGCAAACAAGGAAGGTGCGGAAGCTCAAGTGCGCGAGGATATGGAGATAACTGAAAATGTTTTGCACAAGCAGTACGCAGTGCCGTTTTTGTTTTTTCAGCGACCTCAGCACGACAAATTCCCTGGAGCTGTGAACACATACGCAGCTGACGCGTTGATGCCAGATGGCAAAGTCATACAGCTGCCGTCCACGCATTTGCTTGGCCAGAATTTCTCAAAGCCGTTTGACATAAAGTTCACAGACAAAGATGGGAAGGAAACTTATGCATGGCAGACATGCTACGGCCCGGCTGTATCGAGGATATTTGCAGCCGTAGTCAGTCTGCACGGCGATGACAAAGGGCTCATAATGCCACCGCTAATTGCACCGATACAAGTAATAATCGTGCCTATTTTTGACGAGACGAACAAAGAGAGCGTTGTGAAAGAAGCTGAAGCGTTGAAAGCGTCATTGAAGAAAAAATTCCGCATAGAGGTCGATTCAAGGGACGAATACACGCCCGGATGGAAATACAATTACTGGGAACTGAAGGGCGTGCCTGTGCGCATCGAAATCGGGCCGGATGACATCAAGAAAAAGCAGGTTGTGTTGGCGTGCAGGGATATGAATGAAAAGCAAGTTGTGAAACAGGACAAAGCGGCTGTAGCTGTCAAGACCGCACTCAGGAACATCCATCGCAACCTTATGAAAAGAGCTGACAAACATTTGAAAAGCAACATACGAAAAGCGGGCAGCATGGCAAAGCTGAAAAAGATTTTGCGTGAGCAGGGTGGACTTGTGAAAATATACTGGTGTGGCAGCGAAGAGTGCGCGGACCATGTCAAAGCAGAAACAGACGGCGGTGTGATACGCGGCACGCTTTATGGCGAGAAGAAGCAGGAGAAGAAAGGGAGATGCCTGCATTGCAAAAAAGAAACAGACAACATTGTATATATTGCGAGACAGTATTGAAATAAGTTTTTTTAATTGTATAGGTATATCTTAAATAATGTTAAACTTGGAGTTTGAAAATAAAAAATTTATTCTGTCTTTCATCACCATTTTACTACTATCAACAACACTTTTTTTTCTGAATATTGATATAACCGAAAAAGAAGATCTTACAACTACAGGCCATTTGATTGAACCTCTACTTGAACATGATTCCCCGCCGCCTGCCATAATTGAACAGGGGTCCAGTGTTGAGTCTGCAAGTTATATAATATTCCAAGATTATGAAGGTTGGGTTTATGCAAAAAATGGAAGTACTGGTAGCATTGATTTTGAAAGTACGAATGCTTCTTATGTTATACAG
>CAZSGV010000024.1:0-6703 GCA_964606565.1 uncultured archaeon | reverse complement strand
CGATGTTTCTTTCGCATGGTTGGTGGCAGTATTTTCATCTTTGTTTTTTTCTTGGCCATCTAATTCACCTTTTTCTAACTCCAGGCATTATCCATTTGCTGCCCTTTCTTTCTTTTGCACGCTTCATAATCTTTTCCGGAACTTTCGACACAGCTTCTTTTGCCTGCTTCAGCGGCAGTCCCAATTGCTCGGCCATCGATACCATGCAAAGCGGATCGCGCAACTCCCAATGGCTTATTGCACCGCTGCACAGCACAATCGGCATTTTGTATTTTTTTGCGAGCGATACGTTGTCGCGCATGCTTGCCAGAATGCGGCTGCGTGTTTTTTTCGTTGATGTCAAAATCTCCCGGAAGTTTATCTCGATTGCCACATTGTTGCGCTTTGCGAACTTTGCCATCACATGGTTCATCCCGCAATCGTATCTGCCATGCTCCGGGTGTGTGAGTATGTCCACTTCCTTCGCTTCCACAGCTGCTCGGTTCACACTCAGATCGCCGCCACGTGCGAGCAACACATCAAACATCCGTTTCAATCTCATGTCTGCCAGCCTTTTCAACTCGCGAGTGTTTCTTGCTTCAAACCCCAGAAGAATTTCTATTTTTGTTTTTCTCGCAGCTTTTGCAATTTCGGCTTTTAGCTTTTCCAGCTGCGCACGACCTTCATAATATTCAGAAAAGCATATTCCAGCGTAGCCGAGTTCTTTTGCACGCTGAGCAAGCTGTTCAATCGTGCTTTCGCCTTCTGAAAATGCTGAATGCACGTGCAAATCAAAAAATTTCATAATAGTCTAAATAAAAATATGTCAGGGACTATTTTAATCCTCTTGCTTTCTTGCCCGCGCTTGTGAGTCCGCGAAGCACGCGATACCTGTTTGCTGGAGTGGTTATCCATTTCATGTTCTTGTCGCGTTTTATTGCTGGATGTTGCGGATCGACAAAAATAACTTCGTACCATTTATGCTGTCCGTCTTGTGCAACGTAATAGGAATTCAAAACTTCCAAATTCGGAAACCTCTTTGCAGCACGTTCCTCGGCTATCCAGCGCAAACCTTTGCCGGGCGTGAACCTTACAAGGCCAGCCTTCTTAGGCTTTCTCCCTCCGCGACCATATAATCGCCTGCGTCTGCCACCCCTTTTCACGCGGGCACGTGCCATTACAAAACCTTTTTTCGCTTTATAACCAAGCGAGCGGGCACGTGAGGGCTTTGTAGGCTTGTCAATTCTTTCAACAGTGTGCTGCTTTCTCCACTGGATCAGGCGGTTGCGTATAACAGCCTTTCCTTCTTTTGTCTTTAGTTTTTTTCTCGCGATTGTTTTTGTTTTCGTCTTTGTCATCTGGCTCACTTCTTTTGCTTAATTCAAACTTTTTAATAATTCACTTCGTCGTATTAAAGATTTATATTTATCTTATTAAAATTCTTTTAAGGTAGGGTAGGGTGATAAAAAGATGCATTCGATAGTAAAAATCCTATTCGGAGCTATTCTTCTGGTAGGGAGCATCAGTTACATATACACAAATCAGTACGGCGCTTGGAGTGATTTTCTCACAGTAGTGAACGGAATGGTCCCACCATTCGTCGGTCTGATAGGTCTATTCGTAATATGGCTCGAATTGGATGAAATGAAAGTTGAAAGAGAAATCAAAACGAGCAGCAGAAAAAGGAAAAGATAAGTAGCCAGCTCGAATATTCAAAAGAATTTGAAAAGCTGTGCAAAAAACTAAACTTTTTTATCTGGGATTTCTGTATGATTAAATAGAGCGATTACGCGGAATGAATCGTGAAATGAATGGGAGTAAATATATCAAGCCTTGTGGAAGCAAGAGAGATAGGGTTGGTTGAGCTTTCAGGTCGGGCAATTGCGATTGATGCATTCAACATACTTTTTCAATTCCTCTCAATAATCCGCGACAGGATGACAGGCGAACCGCTGCGCGACAGCACGGGCCGTGTCACATCGCATCTATCCGGTCTTTTGTATAGAAACTCTAATCTGCTCGAAGCTGGAATAAAACCAGTTTTTGTTTTTGACGGCAAGCCGCCAGAATTTAAGCACACTACAATCGAGTCGAGAGAAGAGAAGAAAAAAGAAGCAGAGAAGAGATGGAAAGAGGCCGTAGAACGGGGCGAACCTGCAATGACTTATGCACAAGCAGCATCAAGACTTACAGGCGATATGATCGAACGGTCAAAACGACTTCTTGATTATATGGGCATCCCGTGGGTACAAGCGCCAAGTGAGGGTGAGATACAGTGTGCATTTATGTGCAAGCGTGGCGATGTGTGGGCAAGTGGTTCGCAGGACTTCGATTCTGTGCTCGTTGGCTCGCCGAGGCTTGTTCGCAACCTTTCAATAACAGGAAGGCGTAAAGTACCTAAAAAAGAGACATATGTGCAAGTCAAGCCAGAGCTCATCGAGCTGGAGAAGGTGCTTGAGGCATTGGGAATAACACAAGAGCAGCTGATAATCGTAGGGATGCTTATAGGCACTGACTATTCAGAAGGCGTAAAAGGCGTCGGACCTAAAACAGCACTGAAGATAGTAAAAGAACACAAGACACTTGACAAAGTCCTTGGCAGCGTAACATGGGAACCTGATGTGCCAGCTGAGAAAATATATGACTTCTTTTTGAGCCCTCCCACAACAGAAAAATACGAGATCGAATGGAGAGAACCAGATGCAGACAAGCTCAAGGAGTTTATGGTCGAAGAGCACAACTTCTCGCCAGAACGCGTGGAAAAAGTGATAGAGCGGCTGCAAAACGCTTGGGCAAAAGGTAGGCAGTCAAGTTTGTCCGGATGGCTGGAAAAGAAATGAAAAAGAAAAGATGAAAAGTGGAAAAAGTAATTAATTCTGGAAATGTAAAAATGATTATATGAAAACGTCGAAAACGGATAAATCGAGAATGGAGAAGGTTGTAGAGGTCAGCAAGCGGCGTGGCATAATTTTTCCTACAGCCGAGATTTACGGATCGCTGGCTGGTTTTTGGGATTATGGTCCGGTCGGCACGTTAATCAAGCGAAAAATTGAAAATTATTGGCGTGAATTCTTCGTCGCTTCGGAAGATAATATAGTTGAGATATCAGGCAGCATTGTGCTTCCGGAAAGCGTGTTCAGAGCGAGCGGGCATCTGGACAGTTTTGTTGATCCGATAACACAATGCACGAAATGCAGAAGCATACACCGCGCGGACCATCTGATTGAGGACGCATCGAAAAAATTCGTAGAGGGCAAAACAACAAAAGAGCTTACGGAAATAATACACGAAGAGAAAATAAAATGTCCTACCTGCGGCAACAAGCTTGGTGATGTTAGAATGTTCAACCTTATGCTAAAGACAGATGTGGGTGCGGTTGGCGGCCAGCCGGCTTATCTGAGACCGGAAACAGCGCAGAACATCTTTACAGCCTTTCGTCGAATCTTTTTGTCATCGCGCGCCAGACTGCCATTCGGTATAGCACAAATCGGCCGTTCGTTTCGCAATGAGATATCGCCCAGGCATTTCGTAATTCGCGTGCGCGAATTCAACCAGTTTGAGATCGAAATGTTTATAGACCCGGAGCATGCAGAAGACTGTTCGCTGTTCAAATTAATTGCAAAGACCAAAATAAACTTTTTCACCCGCGAAGCACAACAAAAGAAAAACGGAAAAGCTAAAGCTGTCACAGTAGAAAACGCTTTGAAAAAAGGCCTTATTCCAAACAAATACTTGGCATATTTCATGGCAAAGGAGATGAAGTTTTACCAGCTGCTCGGCATACCAGCAGCCGCGCTCCGCCATCGTCACATGCTGCCAGAAGAGACGCCACACTACAGCAAGGGCAATTTCGATTTGGAAATAGAGTTCGATTTTGGTTGGAAGGAAACGGTCGGCAACGCTTATCGAGGGGATTACGACTTGCAGAAGCACGCAAAACACAGCAAGACAGACCTTTCAGTCGCAATCAACGGGCGTAAAGTTGTCCCGCACGTTGTTGAGCCGTCCTTTGGACTCGAGCGCACGTTTGCGGGTGTGATGCTCCACTGCTTCCGTGAGGACAAAGAACGCGGATGGAACTGGTTTGCATTCCCGCCAAAGATTGCGCCATATGCAGTCGCAGTTATGCCGCTGATAAAAAAAGACAAGTTGCCAGAAAAGGCAAAAGAAGTTCATGAATCAATCAAATCATGCGTAGACGCCTTTTACGACAATACAGGCAGCATTGGCAAGCGGTATGCACGGGCAGACGAGATTGGCATACCATTTTGCATAACAATAGACCACGATACATTCAAAAACGACACTGTGACACTGCGCGATCGCGACACGACAAAGCAAAGGCGAGTCAAAATCAAGGAGCTTCCGAATATTTTATGGAGCTTAGTGCATTCTGGCAAAAAGTTTGAGAAATTCGGCAAGGAGATTAAATAATCTGATTTCACCCGCCTCTCCAGATTCTTGCGAAGCTCGGAGTCAGGACAAGAAAGTCCTCATCCACACCCACTATGTCACCTTCCATCGCAACGCAAGTCTTCTTCAGCTTGTCCACGGCCCGTTTGAGTTCGGTGAGGTTCTTCTGCCTCAGATCTTTAATCTTCAAAAATACTATATTCCCTTCGCGTACCATCCGCTGTATCCTGTCAGTATCTGCAAAATCCTTCAAATTGTCCACACGGACATGCACGTCCGTCTTTTCCTTGAAAGCAGAACTGTCTAGTTCGAGCCATTCGCTTTCAGGCTCTTGTTTTTTCTCTTCTTTCTCTTCTTTCGACTCTTCCTTTTTTACAAACTTTTCAAAAACCATCTCATCGCCTAATTTTACTCGGCTATAATATTAGGTTGTTTTTAAACTTTAAATTAATTAGAGGTCCCTTCTCATACCTTCAAGCATGCTGACTATGTTCCATATCTGAGTTCTTGTGTACATTGGCATGTTCGTATCGTTTATTATATCGTCCAATGTGCTTATGGCTGTGCTTATTTTGAGCTCCACTGCAGCAGTTCCGTTTATTGCCGCGTGGGCTTCTTCTGCGGCCGCGCGTATGTTTTTAGGCACAGTCCTGTCGTTTACTATTTGCTCGAGCATTTCGCAGACTGGTGTAAGATCTATTTTTTCCTTTTTTGCCATAGCAACCACCGTTCTTAGCATGCTTTTCATCCAATTATTTGAGTATTTCCTTTAATTTTTCCTGCAGCTCTTTCAGCTTGTCAGTCAAGCGCTTCTCAGTTTTTTCCAAACTTTCCGCGCGGACTTTCAACGCTTCCTTTGTGTCTTTCAAATCCTTCTTTATATCTTCCACAGGCTTGCTGATCATGATAGGGCCGGCTATTTTATACGCAGTTTTATCCGAGCTCTTTTCAAGCTCTCCCAAAGCCCGCTCAATTTCCATAGTGTTCAAACGCAAACTTTCCTTTTGGATCATTACATTTTGCAACTGCTGCTGCATGATTTGGAATTGTGCTGCAACTTTGTTTGGGTCTTCCACAGCTTCGCTCGTCTTCTTGCCATTTGTTTTTTCTGCCATAGAATCATCTGTTTTTTATTTTATGGTTTCGATTTCATTAAGTGTTGATATAATCGAAAGATATGAATTTATAATAGCTTTCAAGTGGCTTAATTTTTTTCCTTTGGTTCTTATCTCTATGAAGCCCTCGCCTGTCTGCATTTCTGTATGAAGGTCTTCACTGTTTTTTATGTCTGGCTCTAAGCTCTTCTTTACAATCTCTGGGGCTTTGCATTTGAGCCTGAGAGTTACTTCGTGCATCATAGAATAAGATTAGTTCCAAAAGGATTAAATAGATTTAATAATCGAGTCTGATGAGCACGAAGGCATATCTATTCAACGAATACACACCGCATTTTTATCTTGCTTGAACCCTTTTTACAACTTCAGGCCTAATCTTAGAAAGGATTCGAGCTCCGCAATACGGGCACCTGATAGAGCCTTCCACTTTCGTTATTATCCGTTTGCATTTGACACATTTGTACATAAAACCGCCAACTTCTTTTAACTTTATCTTCCACTTAAATAAGTTTAATCCGATTTTGGTTTGTACGCAGCCCCGGCAAATTTCGCACCGCATTTTTTGCATTTCCAGATTCCTGCGCTTTCGCGAACAACATAACGCATCTTGCACTTGGGGCACACATGTCGTCTCTTCTGCACTCTTTCAACTTCGCTGACCAAATCCTTTATACGCTTCCCATATCGAACGCCATAACGTCCTGCAGAGCCTATCTTCTTTTTCTTTGCCACAACAACCACTTTTTAAACAATCACTTTTTTATTATTTTAAACTTCTTTCCCGAGCCGAGCATTTCCAATATGCTTTTCAGCTGCTCGTCTGTCATCTGTCCGCGCAGTTTGCCTGCTTGATACAGCTGCACAAGATAGAGCTCAAGCTGCAAAGCAAGGTCGGGTTTGACAAGTTTTATCCTGTTCAGGCGCTCTCTAGCTTCCTTTGTCAATATATTCCTCAAAATAATTTTTTTCATTTCTTCTATTTTTTGCATTTCAGCTGGTGTTATTCCGCTTGTCGGACTCCCGTTCGCCATTTTATCAACCTTTATTTTGCCGCTTTGTTGGCAATGTTGTCAAGGAACTTTCTGCCCTTGGATGTTATCTTTCTGCCACTGCCGTTCTTTTCTTTTTCCACAAAACCAGCCGTCTCCAGCTGCTGGAGCAGTTTTCGCATAATTGAGCCAGAGCCTTTTCTAAAT
>CAZSGV010000023.1:0-6809 GCA_964606565.1 uncultured archaeon | reverse complement strand
GCCTTCGCGATGCCCCATCCAAGGGAACTTTTTTTTGTTCTTACGCGCCCAACGACGATTGCCGTCGATAATCACACCTATATGGTTGGGCACTTGTAATTGCTTATTCATGTGTCCACCAACTTATGTTATAGTTTAATCATGGTTTATTTAAATTTTTATTTTTCTCGGATTTTTATCAGTTTAGAATGAGTAAGCACCTGCGGTCTGCTGCGCTGCATAAGAACATCATTCTCAAATCTGCAGCCGCCTATGCCTTTTACATACACACCAGGCTCGATTGTAAAAACCATTCCAGATTCGAAGCGCAACTGCTTGATGTGCTGCCATTTCTTTTTCTTACGCGGCCCGAGTTTTTTGATGCGTTTTGGTTTGCCTATAGTCGGAAGCTCATGTATGTCCAATCCGATGCCGTGTCCGAGCGAGTGTCGCACTTTATACCCGCGTGTGCGTAGGAACTTTTCAAATTTTTCATGCAACTTCCAACATCGTGCATTTGGCTTAATCGATTTTATCATCATTTTGTAAGTCTGCAATGTCGTGTTTAAAATCCGTTGTTCTTCTTTTCCAATCGGGCCTTTGATGAACGGGACTGTTATGTCCGTACGATATCCTTTGTATTTAGCGCCAAAATCTGCATAACCCAACCCGCGTATTTTTTTGTTTGTCGGCTTTGCATGTATATGCACACTGCGTTTTCCACATGTAACAATTGTTGGGAATGCAAGTTGCGCACCTTGTTTTTTAATTTGCCTGTTAATCGCTCGTGCCAGCTGTTTTTCCGTTATGCCGTTCTTTTTCAATTCACGCTCGATTACTTTTATGCACGAGTCTGTTATCTTCGCTGATTTTTTGAGCAGTTTTATTTCTGCAGGGGTCTTGATTATTCGCTCGAGTTGCTTGTCAAACTTGGATTTCATTTTAACCATTTCAAAGAAGCCATTTGCCGTTCTTCATAACAACCTTTTCGTCTGCTTCGACCCGGCTACCGCGCCCCATAGTCTTGAAAAAGTCCCAATGTATGGTTGATTCGTTTGTGCCGCCGTACAATTTGTTCTGTCCGATTGCAACATGAATCGTGCCGAGAATCTTTTCGTCAACAATTATCATTCCGCGTGTCGGTTTTGCCTTCGGATTTGTGCCAATGCCCAGCTCGGCGATTGTTGTTTTTTTGCCTGACGCATGCTTGATAACATCTTCGAAGTTTTTCTTGCCTTTTCGGATTTTATATTCTACTATTTTACCATTTTTGAATCTAAACCAAACGCCTTCTACCTGTTTGCCGTAGTGGTACATGCATGGAAGGTCGAAGTAGATGTGGCCGTTTGCTGATGTTTCTACCGGAGCAGTAAAAATCTCGCCGGCCGGAAGGTTCATATAGCCCATCTTCTCCTTTGCAACAATCCCGCAATCGTTTAAGAATTTCCTGCCTTTGACAGAGAACTTGAAGTCTGTCCGTTTGCCGACAATCCTTATTTTGTCCACGCCTTTGAATTTTTTCATCAGACGCTCATTGAAATGGTAGAGTTTGTTGAAGTTCACATCCATTGTGTCCCAGAAGATTTTATCCAGTCGCTTGAACGGCGTTCGCATTGCGCGTGCGTCTTCCCTTGTTGGAAAACCGACCAGCGCGGACTTTAATGTTTTCCTTGCAAGCTTTTTTTCTTTCAGTCTGCGCAAAGGCTTTACAGTTTTGCGCCGAATTTCGACTTTCCACTGCGGTAGCTGCCTTGCTAAAAAGGGATTGGAATCGTCTATATGCAGTTCAGCATTGACAACCTTTAGATGTGCGTAGCCGAGTTTGGGCTTCTGCCTGAGTAATTTGGAATCTATCTTCTTGTATATCTTCAGAGAGAGGTCATCGCTACCATAGTTTATGCTCGGTTGCGCGCCAATCATTGCGCATTCGTATGCCAACATCTCGCCGAACTTCAGCGAATTCGGACCGACAGATATAACTACAACATCCCCTTGCCTTATGCCAAAATTCAATCTGACTATGTTCTTTGCAACTCGCCGCATCTTCTTTACAGAAACCATACATTTATTAAATTAGTTTTCAGAGAATAAATTAATCTTATGCGCGTGTGGACCCGTAGCTCAGTTTGGATAGAGCAGCAACCTCCTAAGTTGAAGGTCGAGGGTTCAAATCCCTCCGGGTCCGCTTCGCTTTCTCTTTCTTTGAGCGGTTTTGAAATTATATTTGACGGAAAAATTGTATAGATTATATAGGGGATAGGCAATGAGAATAAAAATATTTCTGATAGCGACAATTGCCTGCTTGGTTTCCTTACTTATGGTTAATTCTGCGCTTGCTGTGAATTTTGATTCGAGCGCACTCCCGGGCACGATCGACGGCGGTACAAGCGATATATTACTTAACTTTACAGTGACTAACAATGACGGTGCGCTGGCCATAACAAAAGTAAATATAACACTGCCTGCCGGCTTTTCTTATAGCGGTGGCGCCACCTATAGCAGAGATGACCTGGCAACATTCAATGTTTTAGAAAATAACATACTTTCGTGGATAAACACCACGCAGCTTGTGACTGCTGGTGTGAGCCAGTATTTCTGGTTTTATGTGGATTCGACGCAAACAATGGGTGATTCCAAATTCAATGTATCTACTAATGACAGTGCCAGTGCATTCAGCTCTAAAAATGTCACAGTCGAAGTTGCAGATCTGTCTGCGCCTACAAATTCCAGCGTAACTACATCACCGAGCACACCGACAGCATATGCGCCCCATAAAAATTATACCTTTAACATTACTTGGAATGACAATGTCGCAAGTCCTGAGCAAATAAAATTTGAATGGCAAGACACAACAAACTATACTAACACAAGCGGTACGCCTGTTGTAAGCATAGGATCGGGCGTATATGGGATAACACTGACAGATCTGGTCGCAGGCAATTACAGTTACAAGTGGTTCGCAACTGATTGGAACGGGACTGCCAATGCCACAGATGCCACTGCTTACAATATAACAAAAGCGGACAATCCCATAAACCTTTATTTCAATGGCAACTTGAACCAGGATCAGACCATAAACGACGGGACCCAGCTGAACATAACAGCCACAGCCAAAGGAACCATATACATTTACGAAAATGACAGCTTGCTGAGCTCTGGAATAGGACCTCTCACAAACAGAAAGACTCCTTCGGTTGCAGCTTACATATACAAGGCGAATGCGACTGGTGATTCGAACTATACAGTAAACTCAACAGGCGTTTCGTACGACATATCAGTCATCTATCCCCCTCCAAGATATTCCATTTCCACATCGATTCCTTCAACATGGTCTCGCAATGCGTACGCTCTTTTCAACATAACATGGGCCGACGACAATGATGCAGACGGGTTTGATGTGGCTTTAATACAACTGAACCACAGCGGCACTGCAACAAACTACACCATGACCAGAATAACAGGCACAACCATATCCACTTACGAACTCAATATAACAAACCCGATGGCATTTTCTTGGAAAGTTTATGCAAACAACTCTCTTGGCACATGGAATTCGACACCACTGGCCAATGTCACAATAAGCAAAGTAGCACCAACGCTTTCACTCACAGCCAGCCCCTCGTGGAGTGTAATTAAAGGCACCCAAACAATCATTTCTTGCACTTCCCCACATGTTACAACAACCTTATACAGGGATGAGGTTCTTGTTTCAGCCCCGGACATACAAACGCTTTCAACAGGGGACTACGTGTACGTATGCAACAACACAGCCACTGTGAACTACTCTTCAGCAAGAGAGTCGAATATTTTGTACGTATATAGATATATGGGAGACGTCTCGTTTGTGCAATACGAGAGCCTTATTTCCGTTGAACAAGGAGCGAGCAACTCGACAACAGTAATATTGGAGAATGTTGGCAATGCATCCCAAAGTGTGACCTTTAGTGTAGAAAACATAACTTCGACGTGGTATACTTTAAATGCTACAAGCGTGAGTTTGAGTGTTGGTGAAAGGGCTGCGTTTCTTGTCAATTTCACCATAGACGCATCAACAGAGGTCAAGGATTACACCGGGCAATATAAAGCAAGCACTGTAAACAAAACTGCGACATCTGATTTTGTTCTACGTGTTATGCCAAAAGAGGAAACGCAGAGCGATATATCTACTGAGCTAGCGCTTCATCGAGTGAACATGACAAATCTCTGGAACGAGATAAACCAAAGCAAAGCCAGAGATGTGAATGTAACAGTTGCCGAGGAAAAAATCATAGAAGCTAAGGAGAAAATAGAGCTTGCTGAAGAATACATAGATAACAACGATTACTTTAGCGCGTACCAGCTGTTTGACGATATAGAATCTCTTATAAGCGCGGCCGAAACCGAATTAGAGGCAGCATTGACCGAAGCGGGCTACAAAAGAACGCCTTTGCCTTCCTGGGCCATATGGGCGCTTGTGGGAACTGGCATATGTGTTGGTGGGGCCCTCATATACTTGCTTTGGCCACAGTCTGGTTACAATGAAAAAACAGGCAGATACACCCATAAGACGCCGAAAGAGCGCGGGTTGGAAGCTCTGTCTGAAAAAAAGCAAAAAATAGTCGGCAAAATAATTAAACCCACAGTTACATACAAACCAGAATTCAAGCAGCCTTCATTTAAGCCGCTTGGAATTGAGATAGGACAACCGACCACTACTAAGGTTGGTAGATATACTGCACAAAAAGATAAAACCTTACAAAAAAAGATCTCTGAAAAGTTTTCGAAATTAAAGAACATGTTCAAGAAAAAACGCAAATACGAAGAAGTTGAACTGACATATTAAAAAGAATTATTAAAACGGATTTAGTCAAAACATATTTTACACGGCCCCATTGACGGCCATGCGCCCTCATGTAATTTGCACACAAGTCCTTCTTCACGGATCCTTTTGCATATTGAACACATCCTTTTGTGCAGATGTTTTGAATCTATATCTTTTTCATCGAGCGCTATATCATGCGCCAGCTTCTTAATAAGTTCCATTGTCTTCTTGTTCGAAAGTATAATCTTTGCCTTCTGGCCTCTGAGCTCCCGTTTGTATTGTGATACTGCTGGCTGAGTTATTCCCAACTTTTTTGAAATCTGTGTCTGGCTGAGCCCGTAAGTCTTTGATAGTTTGTCCGCAAGCACAGCACGCATTGCCGGCAGTATGTCAGAAACTATTATTTCACAAAACGGCTTCATAGATTAAACTATTGCACTCAATGCTTAAAAATATAACATCGTTATAAAAATTCGTCCGAAAAAAATCAGGATTAAATTTATTGACAAGGTCAGCTTTATCTCAAAACATGTACAATCTCTTATTAATGGCGTACATACCTTCTCCGGGGATTTGGGCAGACCCCCGCGTATGGATAGTAGCAGCTGTAGTACTTGTAATATTGACTGTTATATTGATTTACTACGAAGTCCTCACAACAGAGAGAGTGCCTTGATGGCTTAAAAGCTAAATTTCTATTCTTTTAATCTTTCTTTAGATGAATTTGGAAATCGAAGACGCAGAAAAAGAATTGTTCAAGTTGGTGCTTTATGGTCATGTTAATTGTGATTTTGAACCGATGTCAGAATATGCTAAGAACTTATTCGGATATTCTATGGGTTCCCCGTTTCCAAAAGATAAAGAAACCCGTAAAAAAATTTTTATAACTGATATCGATGGTGTGTGGAACTCTGGGGACCAAATATTTGTCGGTTATCTGAAAAGGCTAGCAGAAAAAAACACAGGTGTAAAGAACGAATTCGACCATATATTGGAAATTATAAAGGATACCCGACCAGGCAACATAGACGGACCAGTGAATCGAATCAGTGAAATTTTTAGAGAATGCGATGTAAGATTATACCAACACGAATGGTCGTGCAAACATGCAATAGATGACATAGGTTTAGTGTGGTATGGTTACGATTGTTTGGTCGAGTTTGGTGTAATGCATTATGATGTTTATTGTTTCAGCGGATCGCCGAACTTGGCAGTTAAACATTTTGTAGCTAGAAGGATGGGGCTGCCAGCCAACCATGGATTAGGCTCTGAATATAATTTTGAAAGCGAAAGACCAGA
Source organism: uncultured archaeon (assembly GCA_964606565.1). Taxonomy (GTDB): domain Archaea; phylum Aenigmatarchaeota; class Aenigmatarchaeia; order CG10238-14; family SCSR01; genus JAUWZS01. The sequence continues at coordinate 730 of CAZSGV010000023.1, read as the reverse complement.
TGCTAAATTCAAATTTATAGACCCGCTGCTTTACGAATACAAGAGGCCTGCTGTTGAAAAGGTTGTAAAAGAAACAACAGGCAGTATAAAGTTTCTGGGTTCGGTCCTATCGGACGAACCTGGTGACATTAAAATGCGTTGCTTTTTTGTTAATCCTTTCATACTTGTTGACAGAGTTGAAGAGCTTCCCGAAGAAAAAGATAGCATAATTGTCAAACTTCCAGAATTCAGAGACGATGCGAGAATATTGGCTTCTAAACTAAAGAAAATCGATCGTGCTTTATGTTTTTACTTTGGTTACACACAAGCAGAGAAAGAGAATATTTTCAGTTCGGCATTTGGCATTAAAAAATGTGCTGGGTTAATAGAATCTACGGAAAATGAGGATTCGATAAAGTCATTAAGGAATAGTACACTTGAATATTTTAACGAATATAAATCCACAACTTGGAAAATATTTCCCTTAATATTGTCTGACATAGAAAAACTAGCAGATGAACTTGAAAGTGTAAAAACCATAGATGAAATCAAATTAGCATCGTATAATTTCTGGATTGAATTCAGAGGACTCTCTCCAGACGCAGATATTGCGGAAATTTATTATAATTTGTTGAACTAATTTCCAAAAAAAATAAAAAATTAAGAAAAAAAATTTCAAAAAACATTTATATCGCACAAAAAGAAAATTATTTTAGATAAACATATCACAGATTATGAAGAAGTATCAGAT
>CAZSGV010000022.1:0-7282 GCA_964606565.1 uncultured archaeon | reverse complement strand
GCAAATAGGCGTTGGCGAATAAATTTCAACGCATTGGAATCAAGCGCGTCAGAATCCTTTCAAAAAATCCTGGTTTTTTGTGTTCACGACCGATAATATGGTTCGCGAGTTTGACAAACTCCCCGGCTTTATGGTTTCTGTAGAACATCAACGGGATTTTTGCGGCCTCGCTCCTTAAGAAATCGTCTTCCTCTTTGACAACAGCCATCAAAGGAAGCTCTGTCAACCGTGCAATCTCTTCTGGTTTTAATTCAAACTCTCTGCCTCTGTATTTATTGACAACAACGCCAAGCGGCATGCCACCCAGCTTAAGCACAAGCTCCTTGCATTTAATCACATCTGTCACAGACGCCATTGTCGGATTCGCGACAAATATCAGTTCGTCGCTTGTCTGGATTGTGGCAAGCGCCTCTTTGCCAAATCCAGCAGCCGAATCCAGCAGAACGATCTCAAAATCTCCCAACAAATCTTTTATTTTAGTCTTGAGGTCCGATAGCTCGACTCCTTGCAAGTCCGAAAGCGATATGGACGCAGGAATTATATAAGTGTTGAATCTTTCGTACAACGCATCGCGCATATCTGCCTCTCCCCTGAGCACGTTGTTCAATGTTGTCTGTGGAAGCATGCCGAGCTCCATGGCCAAATGGGATGTTGTGAAGTTAAAATCGATCAAAGCGGCTTTATTGTTCGTTATGTTCAGAGCGCATGCAAGATTTATTGCTACTGTTGTCTTGCCTACACCGCCCTTACCTGAAACTATCCCGATAATTCTTGTCATCGATTGTTCACCGTTTTTACCTTTTCATCAACCTATAAAATTTTTTCCTGTCTATGATTACACCTTCTGTAAGACCTTCTTTTGCCAGCTCTCTGAAATATTCGTTGCATCTTGTTCTGGACAGTCCGACAAGCCTACTCAATTCGTACGAGCTGAGTTTCTTATGCTCTTTAAGCAGAGACATGACTTGGCTTTTGATTTTTGTTTTCCTAATGCCGTCTGATTGCTTGCTTTTATCCTCATGCCCTTTCATCTCTTTCTCCAGGTTTTCTATTCTTCGCATCAATTCTTCGAATTTATCAATGTCGGACTTTTCTTCCTCTTTTTTGCTTTCGATTGAATCTTCAAAAGAAGGGATTTGATCTATTTCTTGAACTCTCAGGTCGTCTTCAAAATCTGCGGGAGACTCGGTACCAAAATGCTTCGGAGAAAAATACATGAACTCTTTGACTTTTTGAATGAAATCGATCTGGTTTTCCCTTTCTTTGCTGCCCATAGTTTTTATATGTCGAGGTGTCGACTTAAATGTTTACTCGGTTTTCATCCAAATTTTTGCTCGATTTTCATTTGATTTTCATTTGTCCGTCAGTTCACGCTCGTTTCCAATTGTCGATTTAGTCTTGTTGAAATGAATCAGTCATCATGGGTTTAAGTTTATTATTTTTAAAAAGTAATTATCATTAGAATAACTGTTAGAAATAGAAGTAAGGTGTAAAAATAATTAGGAAGGAGATATTATGCCGATAAGTACAGCACCGTATAAGAGAGAGTATAAACACACAAAGCATAGAGGAAAGGAAAAGCTGGTCAAATGCGATGCATGTGGCAGACAAGTGCCTCGATATAAGACATTTGTTAAAATGCAAGGGATGTCCATACGAGACCCGGCGATTCTTCGACAGATTGACAGAAGGATGGTACATCTGATGAGGAAAAAACTGCGCCTGTGTCCGGCTTGTGCGCGCTTCCGTGGTGTCTCTAAGCCAGGAAAATCAAAACGTAAGAAATATGAAGGTCATGAAAAGGGTTACAGAAGGCGGCAAAGATAAACGACTGTTTGTGCAATTGCGTATACGCTGTGCGCCTGTGGTGTGATTATGGCTGAGGATAGATTAAAAAAAGTGAAAAGTCTTCGTGGTGCTCTATATAGAAAACTGACTAAAAAAAAGGGAGAGCTTGGGGGGAAGAAGCCCATTGCTGAAACGCCGCTTCCTATATTCGAAATCAAAAAAACTGAGCACATAGTAGAATTCCCAGCAATGGAAGACATAACAAAGATCGATGTCACATATCCATTAATAGAACCATTTGTTCATGCAAACATCAAATGGGATCCAAGCACAAAAGAACTCATGTATGATGTTGTGGAGCCAAAACTGGATGAAAAGGATAAAAAGCTGATAGAAAGAATTTCTGAAGCGCTGATAGAACTTGTTGAAGTTGAACTGACAGCTATACAGAAAGAGGGAACAGCAATAGAATACCTCGAGACCCAAATCAAAAAAGTACTCAAGGAGTTTGGCATAGATATTTCTGCAAAACAGTACACAAAAATAATGTACTACATCTACAGGAACTTTGTCGGGTTCAATGAAATAGAGCCGCTCTTACAGGACCCGAACATAGAGGACATCAGCTGTGATGGCACAAGTACCCCGATTTATATTATTCACAGGAAATTCGGATCGCTTAAGACAAACATAATTTTTAATGAGCTCGAATATCTTAGGGAGTTTGTAATAAAACTCTCAGAGCGCTGCGGACGTTATGTGAGCTATGCAGAGCCGATTTTGTCTGGCACGCTTCCGGACGGATCGCGTGTAGCAGCAACACTGGCCGGAGATGTTGCAACTCGCGGTCCAACATTCACAATACGAAAATTCAGCGAAAAGCCGTTCTCCCCAATAGACCAAATCAGGTTCAAAACAGCCTCTCCTGAAGTGATGGCATACTATTGGTATTTGGTCGAACATGGAGCGTCGATGTTGGTTGTTGGTGGTGTTGCCACAGGAAAAACAAGCTTCCTAAACAGTATATGCATGTTCATTCCGCCAGAAGCAAAAATCGTAAGCATAGAAGACACACGCGAACTCCGCATACCAAGCGAGCACTGGGTACCGAGTCTGGCCAGAACCGGGTTCGGAATCCCGACGCCGACAGGGGAAAAATATGGAGGAGTCTCGCTTTTTGACCTATTGAGGGAAAGCTTTAGGCAGAATCCGGATTATGTCATAGTAGGTGAGACCAGAGGAAAAGAAGCGTATGTCATGTTCCAGGGAATGAGCTCGGGCCATCCAAGCATGAGTACATTCCACGCAGGTTCTGTTGATACAGTCATCAAGAGGCTTACTACGCCGCCGATCGAGCTTTCACCAACTTTGATAGAAAGCCTGAATGTCATAACTATCATGATACACGCAAGGGAGAAGGGCAAGTCTGCTAGGCGAATACGGGAGATTGTCGAAATAGAAAAAGTTGACGCAAAAACAAACGAAGTAAAAACAAATGTTGTTTTCCAATGGGATCCCGTGGATGACATCTTCAAGTGGGTCAGTCCCAGTATAATAGTAGAACGTTTGGTCAAAGCTAAGGGCGGCACAGTAGAAGAGGCTTATGCCGAGATTGAAAGGAGAAGGCAGATAATTGAATGGATGTATAAAAAAGAAATAATCGATTATAAAGAAGTCACAAACGTGATAAACAGGTACTACAAAGAACCACAAAACCTGCTTAAAGAAATAGGCCTTCCAGCCAAACCCCCTAAACTTGTAAAACTTCCAGTGCCTCCCAAAAAAACTGGCGTGAAGAAGATTGTCAAGTTCGGTCCGCCAAGTGCAGTTTCAAAACCAGAAATAAAGAAACCGATTACACAAGTTGAAGAGGAGGTTAAAGACATACTTGAAGTGCTGCCTGAAGAAGCCAAAGAAATTGAGAAGGAAACTGCTGAGAGGGAGGTGGCCGAGATTGTTGAAAAAGAGAGAATTGAAAGACTTAAAGAAGAATTAGAGGGGGAGATTAAACAACCAAAAGTTAAAGAAATTTCCGATCTTGAAAAAGAGTTGCGTCGTGCCCCACTTCGAAAAAAAAGAGCATCGGTTCTGAATTTATTCGGATTCAAGTTCATAAAGGAAAAATAAACATTTTCTTACAGGGATACCAATAATAATTAATGGTAAATATCAAATCCTTTGCTACATCGAGATTTGGTTGGGTAGTAGACAAATATGGAGACACGTTCTCGATAGTCAGAGACAGCTTGCCAAAAGCAGACATGAAAATAACTTTCCGTAGTTATATGAGCATAACCTTTTTTATAGCAACTGTTGCATATTTCGCAACTCTCTTTGCATTGGTTCTGGCATTGAGAATCGTGCAAATCTCGCTCATGATGAGAGTCGTCTATCTTTTGTTTATCCCTTTTATGAACGCTATTGCGTGCGCAGTCGTGCTTATCTTTCAGCCTTATCAGAAGATGGTCAATAGAAGAAAGAACATAGAGAGCAATTTTCCCTTTGTGCTCACACACATGGGAGCGATCGCTGAATCAGGCGTGCCGCCTTATGTTGTATTCCGTCTCATTGCCCAATTTGATGAGTATGGTGAAGTATCAAAAGAGATGAAAAAAATAAACAAAAACATAGAAACTTTTGGACTAAACCCGCTGAAAGCAATTAAAGAAGTTGCAGAGCGCACGCCTTCGGACAAATTAAAGCAAATGCTTCTAGGTTTTGTTACAACTACCGAGTCTGGAGGTAACGTAAAAGTCTATTTGAAAAATGCAGGTCAACAGGCCCTTTTCGATTGGAGAATAAAGCGTGAAAAATACTTACAGCAACTGTCTGCATATGCTGAGTTCTATACAGGGATTCTTATCGCAGCACCGCTGTTTATTATAGCCCTGTTCGCAGTAATGGCCATGATACAACCGACTGTGGCTGGGTACGACATCTTATTTTTAACTAAAGTAAGCATCTACGCAATAGTTCCAGTATTGAACGGTGCGTTCTTGTTGTTCCTGAGTGGAACAGAGGTGGAAATGTAAATCCATGGAAATAAATTCATGAGGTTATAGAGATGGTTGAAACCCCCGAAGATGCAGAGCCCGTTGATATGAAAAAAAATCTGGCGCCAATAGGGAATTTGAAAGCGCACGCGGATAATGATAATCTGCAAAGCGATGGAAATTTACAAGGCGTGTCGGCTGAAAAGAGCTCACCTGCCAAAAAAGTTTCAATTGTCAAAAAGGCCAAAAAAAGGGGTTTCTTTATGGGGTCGTCCAAAGAGATGGAGTTCGGCGTAGGAAAATTTAAATTTAAGATAAAAAGCAAAATGCTGATTTTGATATTATTAAACTCAGTTCTTGTGGGCTCGATACTTGTTGTAAACTTCATTGTGTTAAAAGAGGCCGGCTCCCTCTATTCTTCGATTAACCTTATTGCCATGTTTATTTTCATCTTTCCGATAGTAATGCTCCAGTATGGTGAATATAAGAAAAGAAAGGAACTGGAAGAGGTTTTCCCTGTGTTCTTGCGTGATTTTGTCGAAGCTATTCGCGGCGGGATGACAGTTCCGAAGGCCTTAAAGGCTGTCACAAGAAACGACTATAAAGGACTCAATCCACATGTTAAAAAAATGTCTGCGCAACTTGACTGGGGAATACCTGTTGAAAAGGTTTTGCTGAATTTTGCCAAACAATCAAAATCAAAACTTATTTCTAGAATTATATCATCTGTTCGTGAAAGCCACAGATTCGGAGGCAATCTTGCAGATACGCTTGAAGCGCTGAGCAACACAGCAGTGGAAGTGGAGCATCTAAGGGAGGAGCGGCGACTTTACCTGCATTCACAGATGATAACAGGCTATATTGTCTTCTTTGTTTTTCTAGCAGTAATGATTGGGCTTGAAAAGTTCCTAGTGCCAAGTCTTGGAGAAGTCTCGGCCGGACTGCCAGGCTCTGAAACCGCACCAAGGTCAAATGTTGCTATGGAATACAAGACTATTTTCCGGAATCTCATCCTTATTCAAGGATTGTTTGCTGGCTTGTCCACTGGAAAAATGGCTGAGGGAGCTATCATAGCTGGTTTGAAACACAGCATGTTTATGATGTTCATAGGATTCCTGATATTCACTATAGCTGGATAATCGTATTGGAATTAGCCACATTAAAATTTTGGTTACGCACAAGCTGTTACATATGCGCTTGTTGTGTCATCGTAAACGTTCGAGCAGTTTGTGTATACATGTATCTTGTCGTAGTTGTTCCCGCCTATGCTTACATTAAACGATTCGAGCTCCCCAGGTGTCAAGGACATCGTACTACTCACTACACACGCACTGCCGTTTTGACATAAATATACTTTTTTAGTGCTCGCATTATCAAAAATTATTTGGACGGTTATATTACCTATGTCTATCATGTTCGTATTTCTTACTATGCCGGAAAGATAATTATTGCAATAGCTCAAACTAGAAACAGAAATCCCGCCATAAGAACAAGTAACCTCAACATCAGACTTTTCACTGACCTCTTCTGTAGTGGTCGAAGTAAAGCCTGTGATCCATATGCTCACAATGCCGCCAACAGCTACTGTAAACGCTATCAATAGGACTGTTGCAATCATCGGTGATATGCCTTTTGGGCGCACAATATTTTTCGAAACCATTTTTTAACCTAATCACGTTTGACTATAGTTCTGCTTTATATTCGACTATACGGTTGTACAGACTTTCTCCTTATTCACTTCAGAACAATGAGTTGTAATCCTTATCTTTGTGAAATTCTCTGCTACGTTTTGCACTTGGAAGGACTTGAGCATGCCGCCAGCAGGAAGTGTCCCGTTCAACAAAATTGGTTCGGATACTGTTGAATTCGGAAAAATAAGGAATGTTTTCAGATTTATCATTTCCACGTCTTGCAAGTTCTCAAGTATTAGGCTGATTCGTTGTGCCTAGCTGTTATACGAGCAAAAATAGATTGAAAAGTCTGCGAGTCTGCACTCGGCCTCTGTTCTATTGGTCTCCGGCAGGGATGTTCTAACAAAACTGGTTGCCCAATACGCCAAAAGCCCTGCTATGGTCATGGTCACTGCAATAAGCAAAACCGCAGCAACAAGCGGGGATATACCTAAGCTCTTAGTCTCGCCTTTATCCTTTTTGTATGGTTTCTTCATGCGCTCACTTTGATTGGATGCCTTCTAAACTAAATTTTCATTTTTCAGTAAATAAAGATTACCAAAATCCATAAGCGCAACTGAAACCTGAAAACGCAACTTACTTTCACATCTTTTCGTGGTTGTAATTCTTAATCAGGTCTTGAAAAACATTAACAAATCATGAAAAACGTGCGGCTTAAGGCAAGAAAATACGGTGTTGTCAGCCAGAAGTATGTCTCTTTTTTGCGGGCCGAGAAGCTTCTTCGCACAAGTGGCATCGTGCTTAACAATAACAACAAAAACTGCCTTTTCATGCATAACAGCCATGAAAGTACAAAACACTGGATAATAA
>CAZSGV010000021.1:0-7319 GCA_964606565.1 uncultured archaeon | reverse complement strand
AACTAATTTACAAAAAAAATAAAAAAATAAGAAAAAAAATTTAAAAAAACATTTATATCGCACACAAAGAAAATTATTTGAGATAAAGATGGCAAAGAAGAAGAAAAAGAGGAAGAAAAAGAGGAAGAAGAAGAAGAAAAAGAAGAAAAAGCGAAAAGCGCATGTCTTTTTCAACACTGTTTAATGAATTCTTCTGATTTTTATTAAATACTATTATCCACTATTCTATACATATGGAGAAAGAAGTCTCAGAGAAATATGAAAAAGCCAAGTCCATATCGGACAGCATTGTACTTTTTACAAAGCCGCTATTAAAAGAAAACACGCTTGCTCTTGACGTGGCCGAGAAAATAGAAAAAAAAATTAAAGAGCTTGGCGACGGGCCGGCTTTTCCTGTCAATGTCTCAATAAATGAAAACGCTGCTCACTATACGCCCGATATCAATGATTCTTTAAGATTCAAGGAGAACGACTTGGTAAAGATAGACATCGGTGTGCATGTGGACGGCTACATATGGGACCGTGCATTTACTGTGTGCATAGGTAGGAAAACGCATCCGCTGATCGAAGCGGCCAAGCAAGGTTTGAAAGAAGCCATGAAAGCAATCCGACCGGGTGCAAAAATTTTTGAAATTTCTGAAGTCGTCGAAAGCACTTTAGAGCAACTCGGATTCAATCCTATAAGAAACCTATGCGGACATGGTCTGGACCGATACAAACAGCATGCGCACTTTTCGATCCCAAACGGCAGGAATAACATACAAGATGAGATAAAACCAAATCAGGCACTTGCCATGGAAGTTTTTGCTACCGATGGTGCGGGATGGGTGAAAGACTCCAAACCTGTTTTGATTTTTGGATATGTGCAAGACAGACCTGTCCGGTTGTGGGAAGGTAGAAGGATTCTAAAAGCGGCAAAGACAGACTTTAACAAACTTCCATTCGCAAAGCGTTGGCTTGCTGAGCTCAGACCGCCAATGTCCCAATTGAAAATCGACATGGCCTTGAAACAGCTGCTAGATGTTGGTGCAATACGTGAATACCCGCTGTTGAAAGAAGAGTCCGGCGGAATGGTTGCGCAAGCAGAAGAGACTATAATATTACAATAGAATAAATAGTCTAACCTCCTCCCCATGCGCGCATCTGTTAATTATTTGACTTTTAAAAATGAAGTAGAGTTATAGGTTTATAGGAATAAAAACAAAAAGGAGGACGTTTCAATGGGATATTCACATACGAATAGCAGAGGACAGACTTATTGGCTTCATTCCAGAGAGGGAAGGGGCGGATCAAAGCTTTTTTTCTTCAGCAAAAAGCCTGAAGACGCTGTTGACTTGCCTGAAAAATACGAAGTTTTTGAGAATGAGCGCACAGGTCTGCCGATGATACGAAAAAAACAGTGAAAGACAACTTTTGCAAAATTTCGAAAGGACTAAATAATCAAAAATCCAATTCTTAATTAATGCAAAAGATTTGCGATAACTGCAAAAAGTCTGTGAAGGAAGTCGGCAAACTTTTTAAAGTCAGGTTTATGATGCTCTGCAAAGACTGCAGAAAGAAAATCAAAAGAGGTCGCTAACCTTTTTCACAACCCTTCTAAACTTTCCAAATCAGTCTACTTTTTCCAACTTTCTTTTCGCTTATTTTAACAAGTCCGATTTCTTCAAGATGGTTCACGAACTTCCTAAGCGCGCGGTCGCTCACTGACTTGATGCCTTCTTTTTTTGCCGCATCGCAATATTTTTTATAAAGCTCGCCCGCGCCCAACTTTTTGTCGCTCTTCAAAACTTCCAAAATCAATTTTTCGTGCTCGTTTATACGCTTTTTTAATATCTGCGGTTTTGCTTCTTTGATGCCTTTAAGCACGGCTTTTGCATGAGCAACACTAACTTTTTTTGCACGCATTTGTTCGGCCAAACGACCCGCTTTCAACAGGCATTGCAGCCCCACGCGCACATCACCGCCCTTACCCACAGCATGGTTTGCACAAAGCGTTACCACAGCCGGATCTGAAGAGCAAAAGGCTTCTTTTGCCCGTTCCTTCAAAATGTCTTTCATCTCGCTCAAATTGTATGGCTTGAATCCTATCTCGTCCAAACCCAAACTGCTTCTTATCCTCGGCTCGGCTTTTGCGAACAAATGTGGATTGTTCGAAATAAAGACTATTCCAACAGGCGTTTTCACATACTGATTTATCCTAAGCATATCATAGAGCGCGGACATGTCCAATTGGTCGACCTCGTCCAAGCAAACGACCAGCCCCTTTGCACGCTTATCTATCGCTTCTGCCAATTTCCCGATTATTTCATCTCTGCTCCAACCGCGTCGCTGCACGAAAACCCCAAGGTCAATAATCAGTTGCGTCAACAAAGCCGTTGGTGTCCTAAAATCCCAACAGTTTATATAAATGCATCTGACATGTTCGCTGTATTCCTCAAACTCGCGAAAAACGTTTTTTACAACAGCTGTTTTCCCTATACCTGGTGGGCCGAAAAGAAAAGTGTTCTGCGGTTTCCGACCGCGAGCAACCGGCTGGAGGTTCTTGGCAATCTGCTTTATTTCGTTCTCCCTGTGTGGAAGCAGCCGCGGCACGTATTCTGTAGAAAGGATTTCTTCATTCCTAAAAACAGTTGATTCACCCAGATCAGAAAATATTCCCATACTTTATTTATTCTGCCAGAGATATTTCAATCCTTTCCTTGCCAGCGCCTGGCTTTTTGCCTCGCTTTACAGCAATACGTCCGATTTCTGATGTGTTGCGCACATGCGTGCCTCCACACTTCATCTCTGGCATGCCCTCAACAAGCCAATGCCTAATGCCAGCTGTATCAGTCCAATTTTTTATTTCCTTGTCTGCAGCAATGAAATCGTTCGCATATTTTTCAACAATCGTAAGCTTTTCTTTGTTCCATCCTTCTGGCAACATATAATCCTGCTTGTCCTTCCGGTCATCAACTATGCCAGACGACGCTACTTTTGCGCCCGGATATACTTGCTGCATGAAATTGTAGACTATGTGCGCGGCCGAGTGCAGCTTCATGATTTTATGCCTACGCTCCCAATCTATTTTTCCATGTACCATGTCGCCAGGTCTCAATCCTGGATCTTTTTCCAGAATATGTATTACCTCGTCTGCATCGTTTTTTATTGTGTCAACAACGCGTATGCCGTTCAGCTCGCCAGTGTCGCCAACCTGCCCGCCGCCTTTGGGATAAAAACAAGTCTGATTTAGTATTACTTTGTTGGCATCTATCCTATCAACAATCGCATCGAATTCCTTTTGGTATGGTGTTTCCCAGTAAAGTTTTTTTGTCATTTCTTCAGCTCTCTAATTTGAATCTTTTTGTCACGAATTCCCTGTCCAAACTTTGTATGAAAGGAACCAATCGAGGACCATAATTGCGGCCAATCAATGTGATATATGCTGCTTGAAAGAGCTCTTGCGATCTGATGCTTCCAACCTCTGCAGCAGCTCGTATTTTGTCCCATATTTCTTTGTCTGTTCTTTCCTTCTCCAAAAATTCTCCCAAATTTTTCAAAGCTGTCTTCTGCTGCGCACTAAGCTTTGCCGCTTCTTTTGGAACATTTTCTGCCACTTTCAATTTCATATTTTCAGGTACAAACTTCTCCACCCACATGCCAGCATAGTTGAGCGTGCTTTCTAAAATCTTCTTTTCCGCTAGCGTCAGTTTTTTAACATGTCCTGTTCTTTGTAGTATGCCAATCACGCTTTCTGTTCTGCTTTCTTTTGGCAGCGCCTGCACAAGCATAGCAGCAAAATCGAAAGGTATTCTGTATGGTTTTTTCTTCGGTGCTTGTTTCACTGTGAGTTCGTAGACCCGCTTTGCATTGTGCTTGTCCCTGTCGCTCGCATCCTCTTTTCCAAAATAAATGTTCTCTGTTTTATCAAAATCGCGAAACAGAAAAGGTATGGTGTTGCCTTCTGGCGTGAAATCTATTGTGGTTTCCGGTCGGCTTTTTATCATAAGGAACCTCAACATCTCAGCAGGTAATATATCACCGATTTCCACGAAACTCGCTCCTATGCCCTTTGAAGAAGACATCTTCTTCCCACCAACCAAGAAAAATTCATAACCTTTGCCAATATCATAATCTTTGCCAACGCGCTTGGGTGTGGAAGGCCACGGCGGTGGATAATCAAGCACTTCGACCGCAATCGCAACTGCAACACTCCTGCTACCACCGCGAGTGAAATGGTCTTTGCCGGCTGTTTCGCATACAACGCCGACAGTCGGCCACTTCGCAGCCCATTCTACTTTCCACGGCAATTTACCACCACCGTTATACGGCGACACTTCACCCTTATGTCCGCATCCTTTTGCCCATTCAACCATATCGGGTTTGCATTCGTACTTTACAATCTCGTTTTTCGTGTCCCACTCATAAACAAAAGTAGTTCCAATCTTGCCGCATTTTTCACATATTGGTTGGAAGGGAAGCTTCTCGGAAGCAATCGTCTTTCCATAAAGCCTTTCATAAATCTTTTGCACTTTATCAACATTATCCAATATCGTCTTTATCGCAGTATTGAAATCACCATTATCATATCTGTCGCCCGTTCTTTCAAGCTCGGCCTCAATATTGAATTCTTTAAATTTGTCTGTGCACTGCCTGAAAAAATAATCAGCATAGCTTTCATAGCCAGGATCTGGCGATGGTATGTTGCGCAACGGCACACCCATATATTTTTTCCATTTCGCCGGGTCCAACGACTTCGGCAGCCCGTCCATCGGGTCTATATCATCACTGCTTAGGACAAACCTTGCTTTCATTTCGTGCGTCCGCATAGTCTTTGCAATAACATCATGAATCAGCCAACCGCGAGCCGAGCCGACGTGTATGGGCCCAGATGGCGTTTTTTCATCATAAACAATATATCCGCGTTCTTTGACAATCTTTTTCAGCTTCGCGCTTGTCGCAACTCTGCGTTTCACATCTTCCGCTACTTTGTCTGTCCAATAAACCCATTCTTTTTTTGTCGCGTCTTTTTTCGTTACCATCCGCAATCACTCATAACACACAAAAGAAATATATGCAACGAACAATAAATTCGTGCAGCCTTCACTTCTTCAACTTCTCGAGAAGTTCGATCTGTGACGTTATCCTGTTTATGTCCTGCCTTAGGTCTTCTTTGTCGTCAAAACTCGTAATCATGTTCATCCTATTAGTAAGTTCTATTTTTCTCGCTTTCAGTTTTTCTATTTCCTCTTCTATATCCTCCATATTCATTTATTATCGACCTTTCGACTTTTCTGTAAAGAGTTCATAAACCGGCAGGGTCATCTGGCTCTTGAAAATAGCTTCCATCTGTCCAATCTCGTCAAAGCTCTCCGCTGCCATGACTTTTTTTATAATGTCTTTGCCACTCCTGACGACCGACTCGACTGTCCGCAGATTCACGCCCGCATATCTTATCACAAGTGCCAATATCCTGTCTATGTTGTTTATTATTGTCGTTTTATGGCCCCCCAAATACTTTGACTCAGTCATACTAGAATTAAGCTCGCGTTTTATTTTTACCAGACTTGGCTCAAGCTTTATATCCCTGTCGCGCAAGAGCAGGTTATCTGCGAAATTTGAACGGAATCGCCTGTCAAAGAGTTGCTGTGTGGCCATGCACAAAGCAAGCGGTTCTACTTCTTGCATTGTTATCATATGTCTACCTCTAATTATCACTAATTATTTATAATACTTAAAATTGATTACTTTATCGTATATGGTTGGTGTTTAGTATGTCCAAAAAAATCCGTCAGCCTATTGTCGCAGTGCTCGGTCATGTAGACCACGGGAAAACTTTGTTACTCGACAGTATCCGAAAGACGCGCGTGCAACACGGCGAAGCCGGAGGCATAACACAACACATCGGCGCCAGCTTTATCCCCATCGACACAATCAAACACATCTGCGGGCCGCTGATGGACAAACTGAAAGTCGATATAACAATACCAGGCCTGCTGTTCATAGACACGCCTGGTCACGAAGCGTTTATCACATTGCGCAAACGCGGCGGTTCGGTTGCGGACATAGGAATTTTAGTCATCGATATAAACACAGGCTTTCAGCCGCAGACAGATGAGAGTCTTGCGTTCCTGCGAGAGTTCAAAACACCGTTCATAGTCGCGGCCACAAAGGTAGACAGACTGCCCGGTTGGTTCCCGCACGAAGGCGAGTGTGTACTTGACAGCCTGAAAAAGCAAAGAGACGATGTAAAAGCCGAACTTGACAAAAAAGTCTACGAGCTTGTTGCCCAGCTTGCAGAGCGTGGCTTTGATGCAGAACGATTCGACAGGATTGAAAATTTTACAAAGCAGATTTCGATTGTACCATGCTCCGGAATGACGGCCGAAGGTGTGTCTGAACTACTGATGATGCTCACAGGGCTTGCTCAGCAATTCCTGAAAGGCAAGCTGTCTGTGTCCGAACGTGGCAGGGGTGTAGTTCTTGAACTGAAAGAGCTGCGCGGACTTGGCACAACGATTGATATGATTGTTTACGACGGTTCTGTGCGAAAAGGCGATTACATAGTTATTGGTGGCAAAGAGCCTATTGTTACAAAAATTAAAGCCCTTCTCCAGCCAAAGCCGTTGAAAGAAATACGTGTGGAAAAACAGTTCGACTCTGTACGAGAAGTGCACGCAGCTGCTGGGATAAAAATCGCTGCGCCCGGATTGGAAAGTGTCATCGCCGGCTCGCCAATAATAGCCGTGCGCAAAGAAGCAGATGTGAAAAAAGCAAAAGAAGAAGTGCAAAAAGACGTGGAGCAGGTCGAATTCACAAAAGGTATCGATGGAATCATAATCAAAGCAGACACGCTCGGCGGGCTTGAAGCAATGATAAAGATGGTGACAGAAGAAGGAATACCGATACGCAAAGCAGAGGTCGGTCGCGTCAATAAGCAAGACGTCATCGAAGCGCAGAACGTAAAGGACGACCTGAAAAAAATAATCCTCGCGTTCAACGTACGCACGCTTGCAGAAGCAGACGAGCTGGCCAAAGACCTAAAAATCAAAATTTTCCATGACAACATAATTTACAAAATAATCGAAGATTATAAGGAATGGACGCATCAGCGCAAGGAACGCGAGCTGCAAGAAAAGCTTGAACGTGCAGTCCGACCAGTCAAGCTGAAAATATTGGAAGGTTGCATATTCCGCGCGAGCAAGCCTTGCATAGTCGGCGTTGAAGTTCTCGCAGGCCATTTGAAAAAGCGCGTCCGGCTGAAAAAGGATGATAAGATAATCGGTGAAGTGAAAGGTATGCAGAAAGGCGGCGAAAACATTGACAGTGCTACAACTAAA
>CAZSGV010000020.1:952-7907 GCA_964606565.1 uncultured archaeon | reverse complement strand
TTTATACATAAGAGAGAGAACGCTTGACCTTGATTATTGACCAGCTTTATTATTGGAAACGTTAACTAGCGTTTTATAGAAAAGAGTATTATTCAATCATCTTTTCTGAAAGAATTTATCAAATATGGATATTGATAAAATCACCATAATAAGAAGGCTTAAAATTAGTAAAAACATAGTTAATGGTTCGCCAAAATATTTTTCATAGTAACTTTTAGCAATTGCCCCGATAAAACCTGATAAAACAATTAGAAAACTTTCGCGCATTTTTCCCATATTTATCAACTGTTCTTCAAAGTATTTAAATGTTGTGGTATAACCTATAGGTTATTTAACATATATTTTAGAACATATGATTAGAATTCCACTAAATGCGCCAGATTATATAGTGTAATATATATCTTAGCATTATGCAAACCTTTTTATTCTTATATACCCACACATTTACGCGGGTTACTTGAAAGAAAAAATACCCAAAAATGACATGAAAACCGTAGATTATATAATAGATTCCCTTCTTGAGTGGATAGCTACATTAAAGAGTGACTACAAAAACGCTGAAATACCTGAAGCCAAAAAGAATATCGCAAAGCAGATAAACGATGCTTACAAGAATCTTGTAAACATAATCAAAAATCTGCCTCGTAATTACTTTACTAAAGAGTCTTTAATGGAATCGTTAGGCTATTAACTAAATGCTAGATTATATGATAAACAAAAAATAAAGAAAAGAAAAAGTTAGCCCATTGTGCTGCAAAAGAAAATATTAAAATAGATGCTATTTTTTATCAAAGCATTCCTTGCATCTGCCAGCGTACTCTCTCACATGTTGTTTCGCCACTCCGCTAAGAGTGCTATCCAAAGCAACTATGTAACTGGCTTCTTTTCCACAAATCGAACATTTCACTTTTCTAACCTCCTTAAAAAGCTTATTTTATTATTTTTTGCTTGTTATTTAATATTGGTTTTGGACCTATTTGGTTTTTAATCTCCCTAAAAAATTTATGAAAAATAAGATAGTTGAAATTAGAAAGATCGTCCCCCCAGTTATATCTCCTTTAATAAAATAATTAATGCTTGGTAGCAAGAAAGCAATAGTTGAAACTAGCCAAGGATAAGGTCCTGCAAACCAAGATTGTTTATTTTGTTTTTTCATAGAATTAATATTCGTAATTTTTTCTTAAATATCTCACACGCCGCGGGAGAAAGGCCGGGCGTTAAAATTATACACGTCTCTTTAAATTCGTGTAATCGGCCTCCTCCAAAACACTGTCCAAATCACGGATAAGTTGATCGTCTTTTGGTAAAATATATACATCAGTTATGTTGGTGACATGGAATATCCCTTCATCTTCTGCCCTTTCTATAGCATCCGAAAGTATATTATTAAATCCTTGGACCAATTTTTTAGAATCGATCTTTTCTTTATTTTCTCTATCACCAACATCATGCACGTATTCGCCGTCTACTTTTCCTATCCTTGCCCACGTACAGTTTCCGTTGTCTAACCCAAAAATGTAAAAAATATTTTTATTTGTGTCGTACATGGCGTACGCTCTTTCAATTCCATTGTTATTATACATATCATTGACCGTGTCGGCTATGAACTTAGGCAGAGCCGCGACTTGGTAATGTCCCATGATAAAATAATACACAGAAAGAAATTTCAGTCTTTCACACACACCACAAAAGAAAAGCCGACGTCTGATTATGTGCTCCGGGTTACACTGTGTTCTTTTTGCGCGCGGGGTTGAAATATGGACTATCTACGAATTTAACTAGTTTTTCAGCATCGGCCTTACCTTTTTCAGTAAGTTCGATGGGATCGTCGCGTATGTCTATCCAATTCAATTGTAAATTAGTACGGGAATCTCCTTTTAGCTTAATCAGTTCGTACACTACAAGACCAAAGGCCATTTTATCTCTCCTCTCGTGATCATAATGAAGAATGTTAGCTAAATCGTTAATTGTCAAAGGATTTTCATCATTGATCATTTGCCTATACATAGTAATGATTGCTTCTGCTCTTAGATTCATGTATATAGACATAGAAAAACTATCAACAGTTAACTATTAAAATCCTTTGTAAAGAAATCAAATTTTATACTAGATTCTAATCCACACACCACAAAAGAAAAGCCGGGTTCATCTCTTCTTTTTCACAACCTGACCCAACGTAGTACCGCTTGTTGCTATCAGGAACAGCCCTACGATCCCGACAACCGTTGCGATGCCCGTAGTGTTTGCTCCGAGAATCTGGCCGTCGAACATCAGATAAGCTCCTGTCAAAGCCAGCAGCAGTCCTATTACCCACACATGCTTTCCGTATCTTCCGTATTTTTTCATAGAACTAATATTCGTAATTTTCTCTTAAATAAATCACACACACCACAAAAGAAAAGCCGGGCGTTACTCAAAACTCCCTTCGCATTCGCCGTTCACGCATTCGCACGAAGTCGGTGCTGCGCAGAAACATCCTTCTATTCTCTGCACAGGAGTACTACCTACTCTGTAACAGCCGCAATTGCAATCACCGTCTCGCCCGAAAACAATACAGTCTGAATCAGTTGTGCAGTCTGTTCTTTCTATTTTTTCCATGAATGTCTGACCGCATGCGCGACACTGTCTCGGATAGCTTTCCATAACAGGATTGCCGGCCGCTGCGCACGATTCAAAATCGTTTATCATATTACATCCAGACGATCGTCTCTGAATCCATTCGAAATTCAAGAATACCAAAACGCCAAGTAAGAGCGTTATTGCCAATGCCGCTATCAGAATCCGCGTGTATAAAATTTTTTTCTTTTTGGATCGTTTTCTTTTCGCTTTCGTCACCATTTTAATAGGATTAGATTATTCGCAATATAAATTTGATGCCTGAATTGAAACTAATGGAATTCAATGGTTTTTAGAAGCCTTTTCAACCATGCCTCGTTTTTTTCTTCTACTTTTGATTTGAAATGTTCTAATGCTTTCTCCTCGCTTGTTGCGATTTTGAAAAAATAAGAATCCCGTTTCATAGTTTTGTGAACTTTTGAAGTTGGGAGAACTAGAACAACATATCCTTCTAAAACCACATCGCTTAAATGTTTGGCATATTCGCTTTCCTTATATTCTTCAGCAGTATAAACAACTATGCTGCCTAAACCCGACTTGCTTATGTATTCTTCCATATTGGATAATAAAACAGAAAGAGATTTATATCCTATCGTTTTTTCTTTCTTTGCGGCCTTTTCTTTACCATTTTCCTAAGTTCTTTCAGAAAGGGCGTTTTGCAGAATACGAAAAGATATACTATGGGCACTATACCGAGCGTGTTCAGCAAAAGCATCGCTCCGAACCAATATTTCTGCCTGTTTTTTGCCGAGTACCAAAGCCCTAAACCTTTCCAAAGGATTGCCCACATTAACAGAGCGTAAAAAAACGGCGAATCAAATGTCAAATACGATAGAATGTCAGCCATAATTATCACTTTAGCTTGTTCAGCTTCATCATAACTCCTTCAAACGCGTGCGCTAGGTCCTCGCCGACGCTTGTCAGCTTGACGATCTTTATCCTGCCCTTCTTTTCAAAAGTTACTAGTCCCAATTTTTTGAACTGGTCGAGAAGTTTGACTGTGTGCGAGTACGTGCAGTCTATTTCTTTCGATAGAATTGTCGCATATTTCGGCCCGGCTTTCAGACTTATCAAAAGTCTTACAGGTTTGACGTGCAAATACAGCTTTGCTGACGGCGGTGTTTTCATCGGGCGCATATCAATCTAATTAAATATGCGTCTCCAGCGTATTTATATAATTAGAATATATCCATTATCAAACATGCTTTATATAATATATTTGTTAGTAGTCACCTGCAATATATAATAAAAGGAAAACATATTGATTAAATTGTTATGTTATACGTACGACCTCCTGTTGTGGCTGGAACCTTTTATGACTTGGAACCGGAGAGATTAAAAAAGCAGATTGAAGCAGCTTTCAAGAAAGCAAAGGATAAAAAACGCAGAAAAATAACAAAGTTCAACGCTGCTGTTGTGCCGCACGCCGGATACATGTATTCCGGATGGGTCGCTGCCAAAGTTTATTCTATGCTTGACCCGAAAGAGCATGTGAACTTTATCATACTCGGCCCGAATCACTATATGTTCGGCTCAAAATATGCAACTATGAATCGTGGGTTGTGGAAAACGCCCTTGGGTGGCCTGAGTGTGCATGGACCTATGGCCAACACGCTGCTTGAAAAGTGCGAGTTGTTAGAAAACGACGTGTTGCCTCATCAGAACGATCATTCCATAGAAGTCCAGCTGCCGCTTTTGCAACATCTTTTTGGCAATGATTTCAAATTCGTCCCTATCAGTATTATGTGCGAAGTTGCCGACGATGCGCTTCTCCAGGATTGCAGAATTATTGGAAAGTCCATTGCAGACGCGATAAAATCAAGCGATGAAAAATGGATGATTTTGGCAAGCTCAGACTTTTCTCATTACATTCCGCAAAGACTTGCAAAAGAAGTAGACGATTACATAATAAAAGCAATTTTACGGCTGAATGAAAAAAGTTTTCTTAACCGCATTGTTGAAAAGAACGCAAGCGTTTGTGGGTTCGGCGGAATCGCTGCGGCAATGGTTGCTGCAAAGGAGCTTGGCTCGAAAAGGGGAAAGCTGTTGAAATATGCGACTTCGGCAGATGTCACAGGCGATAGAAGCGCGGTTGTAGGATACGCTAGTATAATAATGTAGAAATATGTAGCGGGCCAATCTTCTATTTATGTCAAAGACAAAATTGGAGAAGCTTATACTCAAGCACACGATAGTAAACGCTTTTCGGCATAGTGGCAGTGCGAACGCCAAAGCTGTTTTGGGCAAAGTAATTTCTGAAGATCCCAAATTGAAGACGGACATAAAAAACGTAATGAAAATTATAACTTCTTCTGTCTCTGATGTAAACTCGTGGTCTACTGCAAAACTGAAAAAGGAATTTGACAAACTGAAAATCAAACTGAAAAAAAAAGTCAAAAAAGCTGAGCTGCCATCGCTGTCGAAAGCTGTAAAAGGAAAAGTTGTCATGCGCCTTGCGCCATTTCCGTCCGGTCCGCTGCACATAGGTAATGCAAGGATGGTTGTGCTTAACGACGAATATGTCAAGCGGTATGGCGGCAAGCTAATGTTGGTCTACGATGATACAATAGGGAGCGCAGAAAAAAAGCTGGCTTCCGATGGCTACGCGTTGATTAAGGACGGGCTTGATTGGCTCGGAGTTAAAAGTAACAAAGAAATATACAAGTCCGACAGGTTGGCGATTTTTTACAAATATGCAGAAATCATGCTTAAGAAAAATCTTGCTTATGTTTGCCTTTGTTCTCAAGAAGAATTGAGGAGCGGTCGCAGGATTGGCATGGCTTGCGCGCACAGAACTCACACTCCTGAAGAGAACTTGAAACTTTGGAAAGACATGTTGAGCGGAAAGTACAAAGAAGGCGAAGCGACTGTCAGACTTAAAACAGACATGAAACATCCGGATCCTGCGTTTAGGGATCGCGTGCTTTTAAGGATATCTCGCCGTAAGCATCCCCGCGTTGGAAACAAATACCATGTTTGGCCTATGCTTGAATATTCGTGGGCAATAGACGACCACGAGCTTGGTATGACACATATATTGCGTGGCAAAGATTTGGTAATGGAGGACCTTATGGAGATTTTCATATGGAAAAGGTTTGGTTGGAACCCCCCGGAGTTTTTGCATTACGGCATGATCAAGCTCAAAGAAGCAAAGCTGAGTAAAAGCAAGGCGCGTGCTGCAATCGAAGCTGGTGCGCTGAGTGGCTGGGAGGATCCGCGAACATGGTCGCTGCAATCGTTGAGAAAGCGTGGCATACAACCAGAAGCTATACGTAGTTTCATTATTGGTATGGGTATGAGCCTTGCGGACGTGAGTATGCCCGCTGAAATACTTTATGCTGAAAACAGGAAATTAATCGATAAAAAAGCGAACAGGTATTTTGCGGTGTTTGAGCCGTTTAAAATATCAGTCGCTGTCGGGAACAAATGGAAAAAGAAAAGCACAGCCGCACCAGTGCATCCTGATTTTTCAAAACGCGGTAAAAGGAAAATACCTGTGGTACCTGATGAGATATATATAGAAAAAAGAGATTATGAAAAATTCAAAGGCAAAGAAGTTGGTCTTATTAATCTTTTTTCAATCAAGCTTGGAAAAAATTCGAAGTTCGTGTCCGAAAAAATAAAGATTGAATCGCCGAAGATTCACTGGGTGAGCAAGCATCATGTTAAAATAAAGATAGTTATGCCTGACGGCAAGATGAAGACTGTCCTTGCTGAGCCGGATATCGAAAAAGCAGAAGTCAACGATGTCATACAGCTTATGAGAACTGGCTTTTGCAGAGTGGATAAAAGCAAAAAAGATATAGTTTTATACTTCGCCCATAAATAAGATTAAAAGAAATTTAAGCTAATAAAATAAGAGAGTAATTAAGTTTAACCAAATCGACATGTGAATGATATTTGGATTATGTGTGATTGATATGGCAAATGGAGAAGTGTCAAAAGAAGTTAGCGATAAGGTATTGAGACTGATAGAAACGGCTAAAAATACTGGACAGGTTAGAAAAGGCACTAACGAAACCACAAAAGCTATTGAGCGTGGAATAGCGAAGCTGGTCGTCATGGCTTCTGATGTTGAGCCGAAGGAAATTGTTATGCATCTGCCGGCGATGTGCGAAGAAAAGAAAATACCATATGTGTACGTGCCAAGCAAGATGGAGTTGGGCAGGGCTGCTGGTATAGATGTTCCTACTGCTGCGGTCGGAATCGTAGAAGTCGGTGAAGGCAAAGACGCATTTAAAGAAATTTTATCAAAAATAGCCCAACCCAAAAAATAAACGAGTGATTTTTAATGGCCGATTCATATCCAGCTGAAGTTCTGCAGAATTTAGGAAGATCC
>CAZSGV010000020.1:0-942 GCA_964606565.1 uncultured archaeon | reverse complement strand
AAGGCATAATACAAGTGAGGTGCCGTGTGCTTGACGGACCGAACAAAGGAAAGATACTGATCAGAAACGTGACAGGAGCTGTCAGAATAAACGACATACTTATGCTTCGTGAGACCGAGATGGAATCAGCTGGCAGAGTGGGCGATAGGTAGGAGGCAGGTCGATTCAAATGAAGTGTTCTTTTTGCGGCAAGACAATAAAATCTGGGACAGGAAAAATGTTCGTTGAAAACGACGGCACAGTGCATTATTGGTGCTCTAAGAAATGCAAAAAAAACTTTTTAATGGGCAGAGACCCAAGAAAACTTAAGTGGGCAAAAACTAAGAAAAAGCAGAAATAACACACAACGGGCCGATAGATCAATTGGCAGATCGCCACCTTGGCATGGTGGAGGCTCCGGGTTCGAGTCCCGGTCGGTCCATTACGCATCATCGCATATATTTCTAAAGCTCTTTAAAATATTTAGATAGATTATTATAGTTATCGAACTGAATAGTGTTAATATGTTGGAGAAAAAAACTGAAAAGGGGGAAAAGGGCGAGAAAAAGAAGGCTCCTAAGGATAAGAAGGAACCACATCGAATGCGGGTGTTAGTCAGAGTTCTTGGCACAGACTTGGACGGAGATAAGAAAGTCAGCACTGCCATATTAAAGATAAGGGGAGTGAGTCATTCTTTTGCAAAAGCCATATGCACTGCAGCGAAGATCGATTCCAACAAGAAACTTGGTTCTTTTACTGAAAATGAAATAGCAGAGCTTGAGCAGGCGATAAAATCCCCGTTGGAACTTGGTGTTCCTGTTTGGATTGTTAATAGAAGAAAGAACATAGAAAATGGAAAAGACTTGCATGTTTCGAGCGCGGACGTTGATGTAAGCACGAAGTTCGATGTAAAAAGGATGATCGATAAAAAGTCGTACAAAGGTATAAGGCATATGTTGGGTC
>CAZSGV010000019.1:0-8029 GCA_964606565.1 uncultured archaeon | reverse complement strand
ATAGAAACTTGACAAAACTTAAATTTAAAGCATCCTATCAAATTATAGTCCAAATAAACAATTACAAACGGGCCGATAGATCAATTGGCAGATCGCTTCCCTTGCACGGAAGAGGCTCCGGGTTCAAGTCCCGGTCGGTCCACTTTTATCAGCAGGTGTTCGTTTGACCAAAGTAATTTTCATTCCTGGTAATCGTGAAGGCTTCGAGAAAGGAAAGGATATGGGCAAAGTCTTCATGGCTTTGCGGAAGTTCGGCTTTGACGACTTTGCAGGCAAACGCGTTCTTGTCAAACTGCACATGGGAGAGGTCGGCAACAAGTTCTACCTTAAGCCAGATGTCATAAAACATTTCATCGACGAACTGAAATCGATAAAATCCAAGCCACTTCTTTTTGACACTGCTGTGAAATATCCCGGCGGTCGCGACACAAAAGAAAAGTACGCACGCACAGCAAAAAAACACGGGTTCGAGAAAATCGGAAAAGTGGTTATCGGCAATGAAGGACACACAGTGAACGTGAAAGTCGGCGAGAACACGTACGGGTTTGAAGTCGCAAAGGAAGTGTGCGACGCAGAACGCATCCTCTCGATTGCGCACGGCAAAGGACACATGATGACAGGATTCGGCGGTGCTATCAAAGCGTTCGGTATGGGTGGTGTTTCCAAAGAGTCAAAGGGATTCATACACGGAGCCGGCGCTCCTGTGCTTGAGAACAAAGAAAAGTGCGAGCTGTGTGGGACTTGTGCAAACGAATGCCCTATGGGTGCGATAACTGTTGGCGACGAGTGGAAAATCGATTACGGAAAATGTTTCGGATGTGAGAGATGTGTGGACGTATGCCCGAAAGGCGCACTGGTGTGGAAAGGCGAGGATTTCGACCAGATGCTGGCTGCTGGTTCTGCAGCATGTTTGAACGTGACTGACAAAAATAACAAACCGAAGAAAAAGATTTTTGTGAACATACTGACAGACATAAGTAAGCGGTGCGACTGCGCTACGCATGCCGGGCCAATCATCGCGCCGGACATAGGCATAGTGGTGTCAGACGACCCTGTCGCAATCGATGCAGCATCAATCGACCTTATTGAAAACGCAGCCGGCAAGCCGCTGAAAAAAATCCAGGGCATTGATCCGCGTGCGCATGTGAGTTTCGCAGAGCAGTTCGGAATGGGCAGCATGAAGTACGAGCTTGTAGAAGCTTGACCTGTTCAAACCTACCCGTAAAGTTTTTATTCTTCGGCCGCGCACAATTACGTAGATGTTTCATGGCAGAGACATGTGTATTTTGTGATGCAACTTTTGAAAACAGAACCGAACTAGAAAAACACGTGGCCGAATCCCATTCGATGGCAAGGGGCACAATAAAAGTTTGATGTTCTTTCAATGCACGAGTGATTTCTTTTTAGACTCGGGAATATCACACTCGAAATCTTTATAAAGTAGCGGCGCTATATATCTGATTGTCGGTGTCGCTATGCAAGAATAAAAACGCTCAGTTTACCTTTGCTTAGCGATGAGCGTGTTCTGTTTCTGATTTGATGATGATAAAGGACACCTTGCGATGCTAGGCAAGGTCGTTGCGCGAGTGACGTACACTACTTCATTGTAGTATGAGCGGAATTCTTACAGCGGTGACGCTGTGAAAGCGACATAGACACAGTTAGATGCAAATCCCGATTGAACATCGTGGGTTGAAGAGTTGAGGCTGTGACTATAACAGAAGCGTCTGACGCTGATTTAAAACAGCATGGTGGGCTGCTCGAAAGAGCGAAAAAGGACAAACGTGCTGTTCGGCGGTTGAAGATCGAACTGTCTTAATGAGCCGCTAAATTATGATACTACCATAGGATCAAACTAGTCAAGGAGGTCTAGGCAAAGCTACTCCGGTTGGTGGATGGCTAGGCTTCGTTAGGTGAAGAAGGTCGTGGCAAGCTGCGATAAGCCCGGGTTAGCCGCACGCAGGCTGAGACCCCGAGATTGCCGAATGCGACTCGTTGCCTTCGGGCAGCTGCGCGAGCAGCAACAATCTGCTGGACTGAAGCATCTTAGTAAGCAGAAGAAGAGAAAGCAAACGCGATGCCGCTAGTAACGGCGAGTGAAAGCGGTACAGGGCAAACCGAACTTTTGCTGTAAGGCAATAAGCATGTGGTGTTCGGACCCGTGTCTTCCCTAACTTGTGAATCAGAAGTCTGCTGGAACGCAGCGCGAAAAAGGGTGATAGCCCCGTACGAGCAAGCAGGAAGGGAAATGGCGGGTATCCAGAGTACTGCTCCTTGGATATGGAGCAGGAACATGGGTGGCATTAACATCCAACCCTAAATACTAACGAAGTCCGATAGCGAACTAGTACGGTGACAGAAAGCTGAAAAGTACCGCGGAAGCGGGGTGAAAAGATCCTGAAACCAATCGGATATAGTCAGTCACGGCGCGGAAGGTGCGCGCTTGAAGGAACGCCGAGCGATCGGCAAGTACGAGAGTGCGCTTACAGTGTTGTGACGTTCGTTTTGAAGAACGAGGCAGGGAGTTTGTTTCAGTAGTGAGGTTAACCGGTTTGCGCCGGGCAACCTAAGCGAAGGCGACTGGTCCGTAACCGCTTCGTGCGGCCAGGGACGTGGTGTGAAAGCGCCAGGAATTACTGGGACAAGACCCGAAACCAGTCGATCTATCCCTGGACAGGCTGAAGCCCTTCGAAAGGGGGGTGGAGGGCCGTTACCGTTGCTGAGTATCATTTCGCTCGGGTGATCTGGGGATAGGGGTGAAAAGCCTAACGAGACTGGTGATAGCTGGTTCCTCTCGAAATGCATCTGAGTGCAGCCTGGCTGGAGGCTAGCAACGGGGTAGAGATACTGATTGGATTGTCAAGGGCCGAAAGGCTCAGCTTTCTTGTCAAACTCCGAATCCGTTGTTGCCTGAGAAGGCTGGAGTGAGGGCCATCGGGGTAAGCCCGATGCCCGAAAGGGGAACAACCCAGACCAAGGTTAAGGTCTCCAAATGCTGACTAAACGTAGAAGGGAGTCCAATTTCTCAGACAGTAGGACTGTAGGCTTAGAAGCAGCCATCAGTTAACAAGTGCGTAACAGCTTACCTACCGAGGGATTGGGCCTTGAAAATGGAAGAGACTAAGTCAGCTACCGATACCTTGGGATTTTTTGCGCAAGCGAAAAGTCAGTAGAGAGGCGTTCTGCACGGGCAGAAGCACGGGCGCGAGTTCGTGTGGACCTTGCAGAATCGAATATCCTGCCAAGAGTAGCAGCAGAAGCTAGGTGAGAATCCTGGCCGCCTGAAGGGTGCGGGTTTGCCAGCAATGGTCATCAGCTGGCAGTTAGCCGATCCTAACCCATACCTTAATCGGGATTGGGGAATGGGAAGCAGGTTAATATTCCTGCGCCATGTGAATACGTGCGGTAACGCAAGTTGGATTCCTGACGCTTTTGGATGGGGCAGCGTAAGCTGGCCATAAAACCCAGCGGAGTCTCATAACGAGGAGAAACTGGAGAATGTGGAAGGGCTTCGCGTATGCGGAGTCTGCCCGATTCCGAGAGCCCGTGAAAAGGGAATCCAAAAGGATGTCACATGTTCGTACTAAGATCCGGCACAGGTACCCATGTTGAGAAGACAAAGGCGTGTTGGGAGAACCCAGTCTAGGGAACTCGGCAAATTGGTGGTGTATCTTCGGTACAAACCATGCCTGTAGCCTCGCAAGGGGCAGCAGGCCGCAGTGACCAGGAGGGGACGACTGTTTAACAAAAACATAGGGGACTGCAAATGCGAAAGCACTCGTACAGTCCCTGATGCCTGCCCAGTACCGGTGTGTTAAAATCTGGTCCAACAGGTCCAAGCCCCGGTAAACGGCGGCGGTAACTCTGACCGTCGTAAAGTAGCGTAATCCCTTGTCGTTTAATTGACGACCCGTCTGAATGGCTTAACGATTCCCTCACTGTCCCAGGCTGGGACCCAGCGAAATTGCTATTCCGGAGAATTGGCCGGAGACCTCCAGTGGGAAACGTAGACCCCGTGGAGCTTTACTGCAGCTTGATGTTGTGATCCGGCTGTAATTGTATAGAGTAGCTAGTACTCGTTATCAGGCTTAGCCGTCAGGCAACAGCCGAGAGGAAAGTGTAACACTAGCCTTTTACATACGTCTCACTTACTCTTCGGAGGACAGCGTCAGGTGGGCAGTTCGGCTGGGGCGGTACTCCCTTGACAAAGGATCAAGGGAGCCCAAAGATCAGCTCATCGAGGTCACGGTCGGAAGCGGTGTTGATTAAACCGCTCCAGAGTGACTGCATGCGCAAAAGGCATAAAAGCAGCCTGCATGCGGAATGATGTTTTGGGTGTAGCTAATGAGTCGCATCCGATCGCCTTAAAGAAATCTCGAGTAGAGTGTAAGCGTAAAAGCTGGTCTGACTGGATCCTGAACAGTAAGGGATCCAGCTGCGAAAGCATGGGCTAGCGAGACGTCGGATAGGCCTTAATGGCTGCCGGCGGTGTCAGAAAAGCTACCCCGGGGATAATGGAGTTGTGGCCCCCGAAAGCCCACATTGACGGGGCTCGTTGCTTCATCGTTGTCGGCTCCCCCTTACCTGGCTGTGCACAAGCAGCCAAGGGTGCAGGTGTCCACTGATTAAAAGGGGACGTTAGCTGGGTTCAGAACGTCGTGAGACAGTTCGGTTGCTATCTACTGGAGGTGTTGATTGCCTGACTGGAAGGAAGGGAAAGTACGAAAGGAACACCCTTCCGTGGCCTCTGGTTTACCGGTTGTACATTGCAGCGCCGGGCAGCTACGCCATAGCGGATAAGAGCTGAAGGCATCTAAGCTCGAAACCGTCCGGAAAAATAGGCAGTCGTTCGCAGACCTGACTGGCAACAGCCGGGAATGCGACAAGGACCCTTATAGACGATAAGGTTGATAGGATGGGGGTGTACTCAGGAAGAATGCGTTCGACCTGTTCAGCCCGCCATTACTAATCGTCCGAGTTTGCCACAGACCTTGACAAATAGTTTGATCCGAACAATGGTAGGTCATATCAACTCGAGTTTCTTTTTCTTTCATTTTCGCCCGCATTAGCCTCAGCTGCATTTATTAGAGGGTGTTGAAAAATGGAGAATGAAAAAATTGAAGACATTGGAGATATAGAAAAGATAGAGGTCCTCAAATTCGGCAAAGGCCCGAAAGAAAAGGATTTGTCTGGCCTGAAGTCTATCAAAAAGGATGCAAAGACCGTAAAGTCCAAAAAGAAAATCAATGCAAAGCTCAAGCGCCAGCTTTTGAAGAACTATGGTTTCTTTGTTGAAGACAACTAGGCAAAATAAACAAAATTTAAAAATGTCATAGTTAATTCTAGTTTTATGCCGACAGACGGTGTTGTTGCTCTCAGAAAGCTCCGAGACCACGGATACAGGCTCTGGGATATATCACAAGTCGACGGACTCATGCCACGAGCGGGACATGATATTATACTTCATACCAGCTATGCCAACTATCGCAGGAAGGAGACACCGAGCGCAGAGAGTTTTGTCAAGGACCTTGATTTGAACATGCAGCAGGTGAGAGCCCGATTGATGAATATCAGAGCAAAAAAAACGCGACCGGTACTGATCAACTTCACAACCGCAGAGGCTTTGATACACCTTGATCTTGTGGAATCGGCTATGGATATTGTATATATCGAAGATTTTGAACGGCCCGAGGAACTGTCATGGCTTGACAAGTATGTCGAAAATGAGATATTGAAACTTAAGCGAAAGTCCAGAAAAAAGGCGTTCGACAATCCCAGGCCGTCTAACCGTATACGGCATTACATTGCCTTGGTAAAGGAGCGCGGAGAGTCCTGCTATAAACCGCTTTTTCCCCAATACTTTGAGTCTTAAAATATAAGAAAAACAAATGTGCAAAAGTCGAGCTTCTCGTTTTTCTTTGTTGTGAGATGCTTACCTATCAGCGCTTAGCTCTTAAAAACAAGCTCTTCAGCACTATCAGTGCGCCAACAGCCATCAGGACAATGTCCCATGTGTACCCCAGAAACAGGAGGAATCCGGCAAGGAACAGGAAAGCTCCCATCGTCATTTTTTTCCTTGCGAAATAGCTGTGGTCGTAATATATATCCGTCTTCGACCTGCTTGGTCGTCTTCTTCTTACTTTAGCCATAAACATATTTCGCTTTCCTTATAAATTAGTTTTTGCATTATTTCTTTTCGATCCAGGAGAATTTGCGTTGCAATGTTTTTGGATAATATTTTGTCCAATCAAAACCGACCCTGTCAAACCAGCGCTTGTACACGCGCGGATCTATGTAGCTTTTCAGCGATGTGTTCAGGTTGTAGTCGCGCGTTTCCCTCTGCGTCTTTATTCCCAGTTCCAATTTCTCTTTCCTTTGGCCCATTTTTTCCAAACGCTTCTTGTACCTTTCTTTCGTTTTTTTGGTTCTCTCTCTTATAGTTTTTTTCCTTTTGGCCGTCTTTGCTTCCTTTTCATCGGATTTCAGTTTCTCAATTTTTAGTTTCCTCTCTTTCTCGACTTCCGCAATTCTCGCCTTCTTCTTCTTCAAAGTCTCCTTCTTCTTCTGCAGCGACTTTTTCCAGCTCTTTGGCAGCGTTCTTTTGTGGTTGCACACGATAGCTGCCTGCAAGTTTGCCACCTTTGCAACATATTTCTTGTGTTCTTCTGAATCGCTTTTGACAACAGCTGCGCTCTTCAGATAATCGTCAACTGCCTTTGTGCTGTGGAAAGTCCTAAAGACTTTTGCACTCGTCCCAGGCGCAACCTCGTCCAAGAAAAGACTAACGCTCTCTGAGCGGATGCCGTTGAACATGCGTGCACCATCGCCAGACATGAATTCTTTCAGATTCTCGACAACCCGTTCGGGCATTTTCACCTCTTTTTTCATTCTCACAAAATCCTTGCCGATAAAATCGAACTCGACAACATTGCCGAGTTTTATTTTGATGTTCTTTTTTGTTAAAGTTGCCGCGCCAACTGTGTCTGCCTCGTCTTCGTCCTTCTCGTCGCCGACCCTCAGACTAAGCGCATCTATCAAATAACAGACTGTAGCCGTCTTTCTTCTTCTGATATCTTGTGAGTCCAAATTATCGATGATGTGTTTTTTGATTTTCCCGTATATCTTTTCCAGATCCTTTGCTTTTTCGAACTTGTCAATCTCTTTCTTTTGCCGTATGTGCGAGTTCTCGGAAATCCAGACATATTTTTTCTTGCCGTTCAGCTTGTCGTCCCATCTTGCAATCCACATGTACTCCGGCTCCCATATAATTTTCTTCCACTTGCCTACTGGGACTTTTGAATCTGGCGACAGGTTCAACGTAATGTCGCTTTGTTGTGAGCCCTCTTTCCACCTCCCACGCAGCGGATGCTTGCCTCGTCCCATGAATATCGAACTCGGCTCAACAACATAATTGGAAATCTCTATCCGCTCGCCGTCCACTGTGGCATAACCATATTTATCCTTGTTGGCTTCGCGGGCTGCTTTGCGCTGTACGGCTAGTGCTTTCTTTTGCTCCTTAGACATATTCAGCTTTGTTTCGCGCTCCTGCTCAACGACCTGCTTTATTTCAGAAAAATCAAAATCTTCGCGGGATGCTTTTTCCTTTATTCCCAATGCTTTGCGGAAATCGTTGAAGAAGTTCTTAACAAATACACTGTCTTCCACATATGACGTTCCCAGTTTTTTGACCCAAGCAACCGCCATCTCTTCCTGCATCGGACTGAGCGTTATAGTCTTGCCTCTGAACTTTATGCGGAACCCCTTCGGTTCGTACTTTGCAACCAGCACGCCGTTATGCGACAATCGCTTCATTCAAACCACTCTCAATCATTTGGATAGTTATATTTATTAAATCTTTATTTGCATAGTAAAAAGAATAGTTAAAAATTAAAAATAAAGAAAGCCCCTTTCATGCGTCGCTTTCTGTTTTACCTTCTTCTTTTTCTTCTAGGCTTTCTTTTAGGTTTTGTTTTCCTTCTTGCTCTTTTCGGTCTTTTCTTTGGTTTTTTCCTTTTAATCACTGAAAGAT
>CAZSGV010000018.1:0-8819 GCA_964606565.1 uncultured archaeon | reverse complement strand
TTCTTTTTGTGCTTCTTTCATTATTTTTACTTGTATGCCTGCTACGCCTGGTTTGAGCGTTGCCTGTGTATATCCTTTGTCAACAAGTTTCTCTGCGTAATCGCCCGAATGCGCAATAAACCCTTTTCTGAATTTTTGGAACCTTGAGCGCTGTGTGCCGGCCAGTTTGCCAGAAGCCTCGATTTGCACGCCGATAGCCCCAGCTTCCATAATCTTGTCCAGATAAAAATTGCAAACACGCTTATAGTGTATGCCACGTTCAAGGGCTTTTGCGATTCTGCTTGCAACAATGTTTGCATCTAAAAACGGCTGCTCAACCTCGCGCACATCAATAAGCGGATTCTCAAATCCGAACTTCTTTTTTATCTCCTCGGTTACAGAAGAAATCCGCCTGCCAGAGCGCCCGATCACAAGTCCGGGCTTGTTCGCATAAACAACTATCCTTGTACCTACTGGCGTGCGTTGGATATCTGTATGGCTGTATCCTGCACGGTCAAAGCGGTCGCGGAGGAACTTCTCTATCTGCGCCTCTTTGATCCCTTCTTTTACAAATGTTTTCTCTATAGCCATTTTTACACCGCTTGTTTTTCAATTTTTATTTTTCTCCCACAATCATTTCAAGGTGCGCCATTTTCGCACGTTCGCCGCGCCTTCCCATGCGGCTTCTGGGCCTCATAAATGTCCTGCCTTTGTCGACTTTTGCAGATATTACGAACAGCCGCGCTTCGTCCATCTCTTTAGCTTTTGCATTCGCTTCGGCGCTTTTCAAAACTTCCAAGAATTTTTTCGCTGTTTTCGTGTAATATTTTCCTCTCAATGAATGCTTTTCTGAAATCAGGTCCTCAAGCATGGCCTTTGCCCTTCCAACTTTCTTGTTCTTTATTTCCTTGCACAAAATCTTCGAACTCTTCAAAGATATTCGTGCGTCCCGCACACGTGCAGATGCTTCCTTTCTTTTTTGCTTAACCATTTTCATCACTTTATAGACACATGCTTACTGCTTCTGCTAGCTCCTACGCCTGGCGCCGAGTGCTTGACACGCTGCCTTGTCATTGCGAATTCGCCCAGCCTGTGACCAAGTTTTTCAGGAGTTATCTCAACTGTTACCCACTCCTTTCCATTGTAAACGCCGAGTTTTGCTCCAATCATTTGCGGAATAATCACAATATCGCGCTCGTGTGTTTTGTGGAATTTGTCCGGCTGCTCTTTTATTTTTTTGAGCAGTTTCTTCTGCGGCTCTGTAAATCCCCTCTTCAGCGCACGGCGCTCTCTTGCCGTAATTATTTTGCTGAACTCTGTCAGACTCATCTCTTTCAATTGTTCTGGTGCATATCCTCTAAACGTAACTTTTTTCGCCATTTTTATCACTTCTTCTTGCTTCCCTTCTTCCTGCCCATTCTTCTAGCAGCTATGCTGCCGACTTTTGCGCCTGGCGGTGCATGCCTGCTGACTGTGCCCGACGGCCGAGGAGCTTTACGGCTTCCACCATACGGATGGTCTGTGGGGGTCATTGCGACGCCTGATGTTCGCGGGTAAAGCTTGCCGCGTGCGCGCAACGCATGATAACGTTTGCCTGCCTTGACCCAAGGTTTCTCTCGCCTGCCGCCACCTGCTGGCACACCGATTGTTGCACGGCACCGCGCATTGAAATTTTTCATTTTTCCTGAAGAAAACTTCACTGTCACTTTATCCCCGCTCTTGCTCATTATTGTCGCAAAGCTGCCCGAGCTGCGGCAAATCTTGGGCCCAGAGCTCGGAAGTATTTCAAGTCCAAAAATACGAACACCTACTGGTATGTCCTTCAATTCAAGTACATTTCCCACAGTCGCCTCGCCGCCATACACAATATCGTCGCCAACATGCAGTCCCTCTGGTGCGACATGAAACAAGTCTTTCTTCGTTGCCTTAAAGTGCACGATCGCAACAGGAGCACTCCGTGCCGGATCATGCACGATATCCTTTACTTTACCTACAGCACGCTCGCTTGTTGCCTTTTGAATCGGAACATAAGTCGCCTTGCCAAGATATCTGTGGCTCTGTGCGCGATACTGCGATCCGCCTTTTCCCCGTGCGCGTGCAATTATTCTTTTACCCATTCATTTCACCTTTGTATAATTCTTGCAATCTCTCCTGAGTTATTTTTTTCCTAAGTAATGATGTATATTCTCTGAATGGTTCTAGAGATGTGTTAAATAAACAGTCTATCATTGTACCCACGAATCCTGAACCTCTTCCTCCTTTATACTCTTCGCCAGATAACGCATACACCATTATTCTTCTTAGACTCATATCACACACCTCTTATACTACTCCCAACTTCACTGCAACATCGCCGGCATTGAATTCCGGTTTGAGCTTGATAAACGCTTTTTTCTTTCCGTCTGCTGTTATCTCCGTGTTCACTCTCGCGACTTTGACCTCGAACACCTTTTCAAAATCCTCTTTTATCTGTTTCTTGTTCGCCCGCAAATCCACAATAAACACAACCGTGTTCGCACGTTCAACAAGCGTTATCGATTTCTCTGTCAGATGCGGATATTTCAGATATTTCCATTCAGCCATCTTTCATCACTTCTCTTTTCCACCGCTTAATTTTTCAATCGTCCCTTTTGTGAAAATCGTAAGTCTGCCGGCTGCTGCACCTGGTGCAAGATATTCAACAGACAGGTTGCTCGCGCGAACCACATGAACGCCGCTCATGCTTTTTACAGCTTTTGATATGCCTTTATCGCTAGCGACTACAATCAACGGTCCGATTTTCTTTTTATACTTTCTACCGCGCGATGCTTTTTTGCGGCCAAGTGCCTTCCGCTTTTCAATTCTTTTTATTTCCGCACTTAGACCGATTGACTGCAAAAACTTTTTAACTTCAGCCGTCTTCTTCAAGCTTTCCACATCATCATTAACAACAATCGGAAGCTCTTTTACATCTTTGATTTTGTGTCCACGCGCTCCAACGAGTTTCTTGTTGCTCGTCGCAGCTATTGCAGATTTAATCGCAAGCTGCCTCTCTTTTTTGTTCATTTTCTGCGGCCACGCTTTTTCGACTTTTGGCGGATGCGCTGCGCGTCCTTTCACAGCTTGCGGCACGTTCCTTGCACGATACATCTGCCAACCGGGTATTTTTCCGTGCAATCGCGGCATGCGTGCCATTTCCCTTCCCATCATTGTCCAACGCACGCGACGTCTGCGACCGTGGTAATGTGCAGAGCTGCGTTGACCAGCCATCGGGTCTGTGCCATGCGGCTGCCTGCGTTTACTCATCGTACTCAAAAACGCACGGAGAATCAAATCTTTACGCAGCTTGGTAGAAAAGACTTTAGGTAAATCCATGTCGCCGCTTTTCTTTCCGCTCAAGTCATAAACTGGCACTTTCATCTAATCACTTCACAATCTCCTTTATTTCTGGCACAGCAAATTTCCTTCTGCCTGCTCGGATTGCCGCGCGCAAAAATATCAATCTCTTTTTCGGGCCTGGCACAGAACCTTCGATTATCATATACGGCCCTCTGATAACTCCATAGCCCTTGAAACCACTTGCAGGTGTGATTTCTTTTCCTGCGGCCTCGCTGTCGTTTATCTTCAGCACGCGCTTGTTGAATTCTGTACGCTGTTGGAATCCCATCTGCCCGGCCATTGGCACAGTCCAACGCACGCGACCAGGACTTTCCTGTCCAAGCGAACCGACGTGCCTTCGTTTGCCTTTCGCATGCCTGTTCTGTATGACAACGCCGAATCGCTTCACCGGTCCGGTCGTCCCCTTGCCTTTTGTTATTGCTATGGTGTCTATGACTTCGCCTTCACGCAGCACATCACTGGACTTTACTTCCTTGCCTAGAATCTCTTTTGCAAAATCCAGTTTATCGCCCGCGGTCTTGCCTACAATCTCAATCTCAAAAATGTCTGGGGTTTTCTTTCCAAAGCCAGCGAGCTTCGGCTGGGTCGCAACAATAAGACGTACAGAAGATATGCTATCTATTTCTTTTTTCATCTTTGCAAGTTGTGTGCTTGCGCTTGCTCTTTTGGTTTCTTTTTCCTTTTTGGGCTTGTCTTTTGGTTTCTTTTTCGTTTTCGACTTTTTCTTCAGCTCGAATCCTTTCGGCAACTTGTCCGCCCATGCTTCAGTTATAATCGACATCCCGCGCGCGGTAGCAGTATAAGAACGAACACCGACAGCAATCATTGGCGGACAGTCGAGCACAGTCACAGGGACGCTGATGTCTTCGCCAAATGTTGCGGAGCCTTTTGTCGTGTCCTTAGCAATCACATGCAGCATGCCGGCCTTATATCCCGCAAACGCAAGAAGCTTCGGCTTGTCCAGCTTTGACTCGTCAACAGAAGGATAACTATTCATACGCGGATATATCCGCTTGGCTCTTTTCCTCGGCCAATACTGCAGTGAGCCCGAACGGGGCTTTCTCCTCGTAGGCACGCGACCACCTTAATCAAACTTTTCATCAATTTCACCAACTTAACGCCGGACATCGTTGGCCTATTTTGATTTTATTTTAATAGTTAATAAAAGATTAAGGTTAGAAATAAATAAAAAGCTTTTAAAACTCTTAAAAAACTCTTTAAATTTGAAAGGTGGAATAGTTTTATGGAAAAATGCATATTTTGTGAGATTATGGCAAAGCGGGTGCCGGCAGCCGTTATTTATGAAGATGATGAGTTTATTGCGCTTTTGGATATAAACCCATTAAATCCAGGTCACACGCTTGTTGTTCCGAAAGCACACGTCAGATGGACATTCGATGTTGATAAGTTCGGAGATTATTGGGAAGTTGCAAAGGCTGTGGCGCTTGCCGCAATGGAAGCACTTGACGCTTTTACAGTTAACTTCCTAACCATTGGTTTTGGAGAGATGTCTGTTGAGCATGCACACATACATGTAGTGCCAAGATTTAAGGACGATGGACAACCAAGCCTGCCAGATAGGATGAATATAAAGAAAATACCGAAAGAGGAAATGGCTCAGATTGCTGAAAAGCTCAAAGCAGCGATGGCAAACCATCCGCCGAAAAAACTAACTGCAAAAATAGTTGGAAGGGTAGAAGAAGTCGAACAAGTCAAAGAAGAACCCGCAGAAAAAAGAAGCGAAGACGATGTCGCAGAAATCAGGCGCGAGATGGAGAGTGGATAACCCTTAAATCCAAAATTTTTAAATATGCTACGCAATAGTCATAGTTATAAGCAAAGCGGCTGTGGTCCAACCTGGCTAAGACTCGAGCCTTCCAAGCTCGCTATGCGGGTTCAAATCCCGCCGGCCGCATTCAAAAAGCTTTTATGTTCAATAATCTTATATTCTAACTTACATGATAACAAGTGGTTTGGAGCCTCAACTTTACAACATTGACTTGGAGTCCATAAGAGGCGGGATGGAGGACTTTTTCGATATAAGTCTGAAAAACATGAGACTCATCTACTTAGATTTAGAAGACACTATTTGGAAACACACGGGTTACTTAAAAAGTGCGTTAAAAACAGTATACAGACTGCCTAACAAAAGGGAAATCCCAAAAAGGGATGCAGCCAGATTGGTAAAGAATTATAAGACAATGCCCGTAAGGGAACGAATTGAGCTGACACTCAAGATTTTCGAAAAGACTCCGGTGTGGGTTCTTGAACATTTTGGAAATTATATGGCCGAGCAGATCAATCCTTTCTCAAAAAGATTTATCGAGGCTTTATATGGAATACAGAAATTCATGATGAGTTACGACATCTATCAGGTTGCCATGCCAACAAAAAGGAAGCTTGAGGAGGGTGGGATTCCTATAGAAAGTTATCTAGTGAACGATGTTGGACTTGACGAACAGGGGAGAACCACGCTAGAGCTATCTTCAGTTGCTCAGGGGATTCCTAGCTGGCCGAGAGTTGCTATAAATGAACCACGCCTCAAATTGTTTGGTCTTCAGTCAAAGATGGAAACATCTGGCATTGAACCGGACGAGGTCTTGGTCTTAAATGATAGGCATCACGGTGAACAAGCTATTGACAGTTGTATGCCGAACATAGTAAAAAGTGATGAACTTCCCGAATTCTTTGAATACTTGTTTTCGTTGGAAAATAGCAGAAGTTAATCAAACTTTTAAAGTTTTTAAGTCAAAATAATCTTTTACATATAGAAGCAGGTCGCAGATAATTTAAATAAAAACGAAGCAATTGAGGTCAAAAAGATGTTACACGACCCGTTGGCAGACGTGCTGTCAACAATAAAAAACGCTGAACGCGTTGGAAAGAATAGTTGCGTCACTCGTGCGTCTAAGGTGATAAAGTCGATGTTGCAGATAATGCAAGCGCATGACTATATTGGGGCTTTTGAGTTTATAGACGATGGCCGCGGAGGCAAATTCAAAATAGAACTCAAAGGGAAGGTAATCGACTGCAATATAATAAAGCCGAGATATTCGGTGAAGGTGGACGAGTTCGAAAAATGGGAAAAGCGTTATTTGCCTGCGCGTGAATTCGGTCTTCTAATTCTTTCCACGTCGAATGGCGTAATCGAACATAAAAAAGCAAAGCAGATGAAAATCGGGGGTAAATTGCTGGCTTATGTTTATTAAAGTTAAATTTAAAGTCAGATTGAGTTAATAACGTGGTTTTGATGTACGAAAAGGAAGTCAAAGTCCCAGAAGGCGTCCAGATTGAAGTGGAAGGCGCAAAAATAAAGGTCAGCGGAGCAAAGGGCACAGTCGAACGCAGATTCAAAGGGATATTCGGAATAAAGCTTGAAAAAAGCGACAAAAAAATAAAGATATCCAGCGACTCTGATAAAAGAAAGCAAAAGGCAGTGGTGGGCAGCATGGTGGCACACATTAAGAATATGTGCAAAGGCGTTGCAGAAGGCTACGAGGCTAAACTCAAGGTCATATACAGCCACTTCCCGGTAACGGTCAAAGTGGAAGCTGAGTCTGGAAAGATCCTTGTGCAGAACTTCCTTGGAGAAAAAATACCCCGTGTGGCAAAAATCATCGGCAATGATACAAAAGTCGAGGTAAATGGCGCAGACATTGTTGTCACCGGCCCGGACATAGAAGCGGTTGGACAGACTGCTGCAAACATGGAGCAGGCCACGAAAATACGGAGGCACGACCGAAGGGTTTTCCAAGACGGGATCTATATAACAAAAAAACCGAAGGAGAAAGAATGAGAAGGTGTCTGGGATGAAATATAAAGCGACAATCGACGTGAAATTGAAATCTGGTTATTCTAACCCAGAAGGTGAAACTACGGCAAGGGCTCTACAAGGTCTAGGCTATGACGTTACTGATATAAGGGTTGGCAAAAGGCTTGAAATAATTTTTGAGGCAGCAAATAGAGAAGAAGGAGAAGCGGTTGTGGAGCAAATGTGTCGCCGAGTATTATCAAACCCAACAAAGGACGACTATAGTTTCGAGATACAGGAGATAATATAAAAACAAAACAGGTGAGAGATTATGGCGAAAAAAAGATTTTTGAGACAGACTGTTCATGGGCACAAGCGGCTGAAAAAGAAATGGCGCAAGCCCCGTGGCAGCCAGAGCAAGATGCGAAAGCAAAAGGGCGGGAGACCGGCTATGCCGCGTGTCGGCCGTCGCACATCAAGGGCGTGGCGCGGGTTGCATCCGTCAGGTCGCGGCGAGTTTTTCGTGCGCAATTTGAATGACCTGAAACGGGCAAATGAAAAGACCCAAGCAATAAGGATATCCGCTGCTGTTGGCCGAAAGAAAAAAGAGGAAATTGTGAAAAAAGCAAAAGAGATGAATTTGAAAGTGTTGAATCCGTAGTTAGTGATAGGTTATGGCATCGAAATTGACTTTGCAGAAAAAGCTTGCAGCCAACATATTGAAAGTCGGCAAGTCGCGTGTCTGGTTAGACCCAGACCCGGCAAAGCAGAAGGAAATGCAAGCTGCGATAACTCGAGCAGATATAAGGAGGCTCATAAAGCGTAAAGTCATAAAGACTGTGCCAACAAAAGTCAGCAGACCTCGCACAGCAAAAGAGCGCAAAAAGAGGAGGAAGACCGGCAGCAGAAGCGGGTCAAAACACGCGCGTCTTCCGAAAAAAAGGCGTTGGATATCGACCGTTCGTCCGTTGAGAAGCATGCTGAAAGAGTTGCGCGCTGAACAGCAGATAGACAATGCGACTTATCGAAGGCTCTACATGCTTGTCAAAGGCGGGCAGTTCCGTAGCCGTTCGCACATGCGGCTTTACATGGAGCAGCACGATATGCTGAAAAAGAAGAAATGAAGAAAGTTAAAAAGAGTAAAGTGATTGAATGAAAGAAAAGAAAAGGAAATTAAAGCCGACGAGAAAGATGCAGTTCCGCAGGCGTCGCGAGCAGAAGACAGATTATAAAAGACGATTGGCACTTTTGAAGTCCGGTGAGCCTCGATTGGCCGTGCGGAAGAGCTTGAAATACATCCGCGCGCAGATAATCGAATACGACGAGACCGGTGACAAGACGACCGTAGCAACAAGCTCAGGCGTGCTTCCTGGCATGGGGTGGCGGTTCGCATGCGACAACACATCAGCGGCATATTTGACAGGTCTGCTGATCGGCCGCGATGCAAAAAAGAAAAAAATAGATAAAGCTGTGCTTGATGTCGGACTGCGGTCTCCTACAAAAGGCTCAAGGATATATGCTGTTGTTAAGGGAGCGACAGACGCTGGTCTTGACGTGCCGTGCGATCCTAAAATGTTCCCAAACGAAGAGAGAATAAGCGGCAAACACATTGCTGCGCATAATGAAAAATTTAAAGAACTGCCGCAGCAGGTTGAAAAAATCAAGCAAAAGATATTAGGTGGGAGAGGCAAAGAACTCAAAGGAGAAAAAA
>CAZSGV010000017.1:5671-8867 GCA_964606565.1 uncultured archaeon | reverse complement strand
GTATTGTACAGTGTCGGATGTGGATTTATGAAGCACAAGATTTATACGGACGGCTCTGGCGATGGTCGGATGGCCTGGTACAATGAAAGTACGGGCGAAAGCTGGAGCGGGCAGCAAGCAGACGTAACAAACAACGAAGCAGAATATATTGCTGTGCAAAAAGCATTAGAATCGGCCGAGTCAAATGCAGAAATCGAAATCCTGTCAGATTCAAAACTTGTCGTTAACCAGCTGAACCGCGAGTGGCACATAAAAGACGCACGCATGCGTAAACTTTTCGATAAAATACATAAATTAATCCGCGAGCAAAAATTAAACGTAACTTTTGTTTGGATTTCACGGGCAGAAAACAAAGCTGGCAAGTATTTAGGTTAATTTATTCTTCTTTTTCCTTTGATTTCCCTTCCTCTTCAGGCAAATCGCAGTAGTCCTCTTCTGATTCTTGTTTGAGTCTTGCTATTGCTGTTCCTTTCTGTATATTTTCGTGCATCTTCTCAAGTTCAGGCGGCACTGCTATGCTGTTTTTCTTGTAATAAGCATAAATCGCTTCGTGCAGCGCATCGCTCGAAAGCAGCGAACAATGGACCTTGATTTTTGGCAGTCCCCCCAGTGCGCCGCTCACGTTGTGTCTGCTTATCTTCAACGCCTCTTTCAACGTTTTTCCTTTTGCAAGCTCGGTTATCATGCTGCCAGTTGCCACAGCGGCCGCGCATCCGAAGCTCTGGAACTTTACATCCTTTATGTACAATTCGCTGTTTTCGTTCTTGTCGACTTTGATGTACAGCCAAAGCTCGTCGCCGCATATCGGACTGCCGACTTTTGCTATAGTGTCAGCATCCTCCATAGCAACCATGTTCTTCGGGTTGCGGAAATGTTCTATGACTTCTTCTGTATAAGGTCCATACCGACTTTTTAATTTTGCTTTTTTAGGATTTTCTTCTGGCATAAACATCACAAATTTGTGTTAAATACATAACAGCGTTATAATTTAAATGTTTGCCTGGGATGTTTCGTTAAAGGTAAAAGCATTCGTATGAGAGTAAAATTATGTTTGACTACCAAGAAACAGACAAGTGCATACATCCGTTGTCTAAATATGATATATCAGAAGATGTTTTTAGAGGAACCTTTGTTAAACATATCGACTATGTGAAAAAGAATGCGAATGGATATGAATTTTTATTACATGTCGGTTTCTCTAGAAAAAGACCGTCCATTTCCCTCTATCTCGTGGTTATGGATTCTTCAAAATTGGTTGGCGTAGAAACTGGGCTTTACCATATAGACACGGATGTGTTGGAATTGTGCACTACTAAAACACAGCCCGAATATAGAGGGAGAGGATTAGCAAAAATTAGAATGATCGAACTTGCAAAGATAGTCGAAGCTATGGAATATGAACCAAAGAAAGTGGCAATCACGATGGTTGGCTCTGAAGCAGGAAAGTCGCATGCCATTAAGCTTGGGTTCGAACAAGTTGGTGACAAAGAATTCGAGATGGGCTATCCTATATTTCTTGAAAATATAATGCCTCAAAAATAACTTTTAAATCAATTAGTGTAAAGAATATTTAGCGTATTAATCGAAGGTGTTTCAAATGGCGAAGAAAAAAGGATTTCCGAAATGGGGAGAGCTTGTGCTATGCACGACCACGCGCATTACGCCGTTTGCTGCATGGTGCACACTGGACGAGTACGAAACAGAGGACGGATCGGCAGTCGAGGGTATGATACATATTTCTCAAGTTGCTGGAAGATGGGTCAAGGACATACGCATTTTTGTGAAACCCAACAAGCAGTATGTGGCAAAGGTCATACGCGTTGACTATCAAAAAGGCCATTTGAATTTGAGCCTGAAGCGCGTGAGCAAGTTCGACAAAAAGGAAAAGATGGAAAACTATCGCAGGGACAAGCGTTCGTTAGGAATGCTCAAACAAGCTGCGAAACGCATAGGAAAGACAGAAGCTGATGTGCGGAAAGAGGTTGTGTCCAAACTGGAAGAGGCGTTCGACAAAAGGTTTGATGATTTGTTTTCTGTGCTTGAAGAAGCCAACGAAAATCCGTCCATGTTTGAAGAGGCTGGCATAACAAAGGATTGGGCAGACACATTGAACGAAATCATAAAGAAGAACTTCCGCATAAAGGAAAAGACATTGAAAGTCACTTTGAAAATTAGCACAGCGGCTCCGGATGGCGTGAAAGTGATAAAGAAAGTTCTTTCGAATCTTGAAAAGAGCACAGGCGCGACCGTGAAATACATATCAGCGCCGAAATACAGGGGCGAATTGCAATCCAAAAATCCGAAAGAATCTGAAAAGAAATTGAGAGAAGGATTGGAAAAAGCTATACAGGCGATCAAAAAATCAGACGGTGACGGAAGTTACAAGCTGATTAAATAAAAGTTGGTTGAACGAAAGTTGGTTAAATGAGAATCAAAAGATGCGATTCTTGCAGCGTTTACACGCTCAAAGATGCGTGTCCGAAATGCGACAGCCCGACGAAAAGCCCGCATCCTCCTAAGTTTTCTCCAGAAGACAAATACGGCAAGTACAGACGAATGACGAAATCTAAACTCGGCAAATAATCCAATAACTTGAATGAACTCGAATAAATATATCAACAAAGCACGATATAACTTAATTATGTCTACTCGTATTTTAGAATTGAAAAAACCGAGGTTGAAAAATCCTGTTTTTATTGAGGGTCTGCCGGGCGTGGGCAATGTCGGCCGCATTGCTGGCGGTTATCTGGTAGAAGAGCTAAAGGCAGTCAAGTTCGCTGAGCTATACAGTTCGAATTTCATGCCGTTCGTGCTTTTGCAAAAGGGTTCTACTGTACATGTGTTGAAGAACGAATTCTATTATTGGAAACCGAAGCGCCGCAAACGGGGACAGCGGGACTTGATAATCCTGATAGGAGATTCGCAAAGCATTGTCCCAGAAGGCCACTATGAAATCGTCGAGCAGATTTTGGAATACGTAAAGAAGTTCGGCGTCAAGGAGATGTTCACCCTTGCCGGTCTTGGAGTCGGCGAGAAAAAAGACAAACCAGAAGTAATTGGTGCTGTAAACGACCCGGAGCTTGTCAAGAAATATAAAAAATACGGGATAAAGTTCGCAACTGGTGATAAAGTGGGCACTATAGCTGGAGCGTCTGGCCTGCTGCTTGGCCTTGGCGCGAATGTTGGTATTAAAGGC
>CAZSGV010000017.1:0-5661 GCA_964606565.1 uncultured archaeon | reverse complement strand
CCGCTTATACCAGCTCCCAAAAGCGCG
Source organism: uncultured archaeon (assembly GCA_964606565.1). Classification (GTDB taxonomy): domain Archaea; phylum Aenigmatarchaeota; class Aenigmatarchaeia; order CG10238-14; family SCSR01; genus JAUWZS01. The sequence goes on along the minus strand of CAZSGV010000017.1, from coordinate 5,634 downwards.
GAAGCTGTGCTGAAAACGCTGACAAAGATATTAAACATCAAAATCGACACGAGCAAAATACAGAAAAAAGTGAAGGATATGGAAGACTTCATAAAACGCGTGGAAAAGATGCAGCAGCAGGCGCTTATGCAGATGATGAAAGAGCGCATGGGCAAACCGGCCGGCAAAGGTAAGAAAGCGGACGAAGAAGAGGAAGAGCTGAGTTACATAGGGTAATATTAGTTTAATAGGATAAAGCTGTACGTTTTCTGGTTCTGACAATATTTATAAAACTATAGCGACAAATAAAGAACTATGCCTGTTCAGTTTTTGGTACCACGGGAGGAATATTTAGCCTCGGGTATACACATCGGAATGAAAGAGCGTACGAAACATATGCGGTCGTTTGTCTATAAAGTGCGGCCGGACGGCTTGGCTGTTATGAATCTGCAGACAATAGACGAGCGCATAAGAACAGCGGCAAAGTTCCTGGCTCGCGCGAAGAATATGCTTGTTGTAAGCAGGAAAAGCGTTGCGCATGATGCAATAGAGAAATTCTCGGAAGTTGTTGGAGCAAAGACCGTAAAAGGGAGATTCATGCCAGGCATGCTCACGAACCCGCATTATGAAAACTTTTACGAAGCTGACGTGGTTCTAGTCGTTGACCCTATGTCTGATTACCAGGCGTTGAAAGAGTCTGCCACTGCCCGCATCCCGGTTGTGGCAATATGCGACACATTAAACGAGACGGAGAATGTCGACCTTATCATCCCTGCAAACAACAAAGGGATAAGATCTATAACATTGCTTTTCTGGCTACTGGCAAGAGAGATACTAAAGGAGCGCGGCGAAATAAAGTCGGACAAAGGCTTCAAGCACAAAATCGGGGATTTTACGAAAAGGGGCGCTTTCAGGCAAGAGCGATATGAACGAGGAAGAAGGGAACGTGGGCCGGCAGGACGCGAGTCAGTTCGTCCTAGACGAGGGTCGGCTAGACCCAGAGCACGTAAAAGATGAATAAGTCTGCTTTGCAGAATTGCTCAGAACAACCGAGCAGTCATTTCACATCTTTATCATATAATTCTGAACAGACAAATCAATATTTAATAAGTACGTTAAATGTTTTATCACGCGGTCGAAAAAAAGTGTATTTTTTTTGACGGAGTTTGATGGGGTATGGCAAAGATTTCTAAAGTCAAAAAACGTGATGGGAGAATTGTCGACTTCGACAAAAGTAAGATAGCGAAGGCCATATGGAAGGCGGCCGAGTCTGTTGGCGGAAAGAACAAGGAAAAATCGGAAGAACTTGCAGAAGCAGTAGCAAAACGGATTGAAGAAAACTTTGCAGGAAAGGTCCCAAGCGTGGAAGATGTGCAGGATCTTGTAGAAAAGATTCTTATAGAAGAAGGCCATGCAAAAGTTGCTAAAGCATACATTTTACATCGGCAAAAGCGTGCTGATGTAAGAAAAATGAAATCCATGCTTGGAGTGGCTGATGAATTGAAAATGAGCCTGAACGCGATAAAGGTAATGGCGAGCAGATACTTGCTAAAAGACGAAAATCTGATGGTAGTCGAAAGCACAGGACAGCTGTTCAGACGCGTTGCAAAAGCAATAGCAGAGCCGGAAAAGAAGTTCGGCGGAGCAAAAAAAACCAAAGAATTTGAAGAAGCCTTTTATAGCATGATGATCAATCGAGAGTTCATGCCAAACAGCCCGACGCTTATGAATGCCGGAACAGAGTTGGGACAGCTTTCTGCGTGTTTCGTGCTGCCGATTGAGGATTCGATAAGTGGTATATTTGATTCTGTAAAAAACACTGCAATTATACATAAATCCGGTGGTGGTACAGGCTTCTCCTTTTCAAGGCTCAGGCCAAAAGGCGACATTGTAAAAAGCACTGGCGGCGTGGCATCCGGGCCGTTGTCCTTTATGCAGGTGTTTAATGCTGCGACTGAAGTGATAAAGCAGGGCGGGAAACGGCGCGGGGCAAATATGGGAATACTACGTGTGGACCATCCGGACATACTCGAATTCATAACTTCAAAAGAGCAGGAGACCATTCTCAGCAACTTCAACATCTCTGTCGCAGCGTCCGATGCTTTTATGCGGGCTGTTGAGCGCAACGGCGAATATGCTATGTTTAATCCTAGAACAGGCAAGCCTGCAACGAAACTGCCAGCACGCGCTGTTTTCAACCTTATGGTGATGATGGCTTGGAAGAACGGCGAACCCGGCGTGATATTCATAGACAGAATAAATGCAAACAACCCGACACCTGATGTCGGAGAAATAGAATCCACAAACCCATGTGGTGAGCAGCCGCTTCTGCCATGGGAATCATGCAATCTTGGCTCGATAAATCTTGAGCGCATGATGACTAATGGGGACATAGAGTGGGAAAAACTGCGCGAGACTGTCAGGCTGGCCGTGCGATTTTTGGACAATGTTGTAGATATGAACAAATACCCGATGAAAGAGATAGACCAGATGACAAAAGCTAACCGCAAGATCGGTTTGGGCGTTATGGGATTTGCTGACATGCTCATAAAGGCGGGCATCCCGTATAACTCCGAGGAAGCGATAAAACTGGCAGGGAAGATCATGAAGTTCATACAGGATGAATCGAAAAAGATGTCTGAAGAGCTCGGAAAGCAAAAGGGCTCGTTCCCCAATTTCAAAAAGAGTATCTGGGCGAAAAAATACAAGCACATGCGCAATGCGACCACAACCACAATCGCACCTACAGGTACAATAAGCGTGATTTCAAACTGCTCGTCAGGAATAGAACCAATATTTGCTGTTTCTTATGTTAGGGATGTCAGCGAAACTATTGGGCATGAGCTGGCAGAAGTCAATAATATGTTCGAAAGGATCATGATAGAGCGTGGCATGTACACAGAAGAACTAATAAAGAAGATAACCCAAAGCGGCAGCATACAGGACGTGAAAGAGTTGCCAGCGGACATCCGGAAAACATTTGTCACTGCATTGGACATAGAACCCGAGTGGCATGTGCGCACACAAGCTGCTTTCCAAAAGCATACGGACAACGCTGTTTCAAAAACAATAAATTTCCCGAACTGGGCAACACCGCACGATGTGGAAAAGGCTTTCATGCTTTCTTGGAAGCTTGGTTGCAAAGGGATAACTGTCTATCGTTATGGCAGCAGAGATAAGCAGATACTCAATATAAAAAGCCTGAAGAGCGCAAAACCAATGGTTGTCAACTCAGACGGTTATACAGGCGGCTGCGCACACTGCATAATATAACTATTTGACTATTCAATCAACTATTTTAATATTTCAACCAGAATAATGATTTTATGAGTCCTATATTCATGCTCTTGGGGTTTGTTGACCTGATAGCTGCGGCTCTGATATTCTTCCCATTTTCCGAAGCGCTCATATTGTACGTTATGATTTATATGATTGCAAAGGGCGCGTTCTTTTTGCTGACAAGCCTCACATCTGGCAGCATGTCGCCGCTGTTCATAGGACTTTCTATAATAGACATAATAACCGGAGTTGTACTGGGCGCAATATCCCTTGGCTTCGTTTCAACTCTTTTCAAAACAATCGGCATGGTATCTGTGGCAAAAGGTCTTTATTCTTTTATAGCACCAATTTTTAGTTAATCTGCATTTGACATGGGGTTCATCTATGAAAAAGAGAAAAACAAAAAAGAAGAAAGCAAAAAAAACAAAAATCAAAAAGGAATTCAATGGCAAGACCCGCGGCATGGTCTATCTTTATACAGGCACTGGCGCAGGCAAGACCACGAACGCGCTCGGCATAGCTATGCGCTGTGTCGGACATCGCAAGAAGGTTGTTGTAATCCAGTTTTTGAAATGGTGGAAAAAGACAGGCGAATACAAGATACGCGACCGCCTGAAGCCTTATTACGAAATCCACCAGTTCGGACGCAGGGGCTGGATCGGATTCAAGAACCTTGATGAGCGTGACAAAAAACTTGCGCAGAAGGGATTCGAGTTTGCAAAGAAGGCTGTGAAAGAGAAAAAGCCGCATGTGCTGATACTTGACGAGATAAATGTCGCGTTGCATCGCAAGCTTCTGAACAAAAAGGAAGTTGTTGATTTTCTGATGAACCTGCCGCCGAGAACAGACGCTGTGCTCACTGGACGTTATGCGCCCGAAGAGCTCTGGGATGTCGCAGACTTCGTGAACGTGATCGTGGACAACAAACATCCAAAAAAGATGATATCCAAAAAAGGAATACAATTTTAAACGATTTAAACAATGAAGAGGTGTATAGATGCCAACAATAAAAATCGACGCTGAAAAATGCATCGGGTGCGGGCTTTGTGTAAGCATGTGTGAAGGAGCGTTTGAATTGAAAGACGATGGGAAAGCTCATGTCAAAACCCCGAGCGACTGCAGCAGCTGCGACTGCAAATCCGTTGCAGAAAACTGTCCGGTTGATGCTATAAAATACGAAAAATAACCCTGAACTGAATTTAGGATTTAATGTTAGAATTTTACTTTTGTTTCTTCGCCAGCCAGCCTGATTATTTTTGCAACTTCTTTCAATTTTTTGACAGTCACAACATCGCCGTCTCTCAAAGGTATCATAGTCGTGTTGTTGTCAGCGCACATCAAAGCCGGTCCTCGGTTGAGCTTTATTTTTATTTCCGCACCCTCGCGCGCGAACCGGTACTTGATTTTTTTGTTAACATTGTTGAAAGCTATGCCTATGCCCTTGGAAAACCTGCGACCAGTTATAATCCGGAAATAAGCTGTGCTACCGTAAGGCGTTGCCGCTATAACACCATCGCCTATCAAATCAGTCGCAACCGCTTTTCTGTTGATGGATACGTCAAACCTTATCGCTCTTGTCGGCACAGCATGCGCAACATTTATCTCATTCATCCCGACCAATCGTTTGCGTTTGTCCCCATTGACTGCGCCTTCGAGCTTCATCTCCTTCACAATTTTATATTGCTTCTTTTTCAGCTTGCCAAAAATCTTTGAGAAGTCATGGTCGCTCCCGACAATGCATTTTTCACAGATTTTACTGTGTTTTATCATCAGCCTCGGTACACTGGGATAAAGCTGCTCGGCCATGAGCGCAGAGCCGTCACCGCCGAACGATACAACTATGTCCGGTTTCAGTCTGTCAAGGACGAACCCGTGTTTTTTTAGTTCTTTTTCCGCAATACTCTTATCAAAGCCGACAACAGCCACTTTCTTCATGATTAGTAATTCTCGGTTACCAAACTTAACTTTATCGGGTTTTTATTTTTTCATTGCTGTCCGCACACGTTCTTTCGCAATTTCAAGCGCAGCATCACGCGGATAAATTTTATCCTTCTTTGCTTTTTCCAGAACCAGCTTTGTATTTTTGCGCACACGTTCTTCGACTTCTTTGAACATTTGCTCTGGCGTGCCTTCAATGTATTCGACGTACGATGAGATGACCCCGCCAGCGTTTGCCACAAAATCCGGCACGATCAAGACGCCTTTGTCGCTCAGCTTGTTCTCAATCTCCGGACGTATCGGTATGTTCGCGCCCTCCACAATAAGCTTTGCTTTGACATTTTGCCAATTTCCATCGTTAATCACGTCTTTCAACGCAGCCGGTATAAGCACATCAACATCCAGTTCGAATATCTTCTCGTTCAGCAACTTTTCACC
>CAZSGV010000016.1:0-9431 GCA_964606565.1 uncultured archaeon | reverse complement strand
CAACCTGATTTTTTATGAACTTTCCCTAAAAAACGAGAGATGTATATATCCCGAGAAGGAAGTGGGCCAGGCCGGATTTGAACCAGCGACCTTCCGGTTATCAGCCGGATGCTCCAACCAAACTAAGCTACTGGCCCTCGCGCAACAGTAACTTATATTAAATTATCCTTACTTAAGCTTTTTATTGTCGATTTTCGGAATTAGACATATGGGCCGATAGATCAATGGTAGATCGCTTCGTTCGCAACGAAGAGGCTCCGGGTTCGAATCCCGGTCGGTCCATAATAGATTTTTTAACTAAATTCATATAGAACAACATCAAAATATCGATAAGGTGATTGTATTGATAATCGCTGCAACATCGGACGTGCACTCGCCCAGGCGCTTTGATGTGTTTTTGAAAGCCGTTGATGATATGGAAGTTCTTGAGGTGCGGCCGCATTTATTTCTGATTGCAGGCGATATGGTGCACCGTGGCGAGACCGAGGAGTATGAGAAAGTGTACAATGCTATGTTCGGCAAAGTGACATGTCCAATAGTGGCGTGCTTTGGCAACAACGAGTTCACAGAAAAGCGTGAATACCTCAAACAGCGATTCAGAAACATAATATTTTTGGACGACCAGAGCATAAACGTGCCCGTGCGTCTGCCCGGAGCATCACGCGAGCTCTATGTGGGCATAGTTGGCACAACGGGCAGTCTGGAAACGCCGACGCCCTGGCAGCGCGCGAACATACCCAGCATAGAGCGGATATACACAGAACGCATAACAATGGTCGAGCGGCATCTCAACCATATGCGAGCCGATGTCAAAATATTGCTCATGCATTATGCGCCTACTTACAAAACGCTCGAGGGTGAGAATCCCCGCTTTTACAGCAGCATGGGATGGAACGTTTATGAGAATGTGATTATACGACAAAAGCCGAACTTGGTTCTGCACGGTCATTCACACCGTGGTACAAAAAAGGCATGGGTTGACAGCGTGCCTGTGTTCAATGTAGCCCTGCCGCTGAATGGCAAAATCGTAATAATAGACACGGACAAACTGAAACCTGGCCTTGAGAAATTTGTTTAGCATTCGACTTTAGCACGTAACAGTAGCTTCAGGTATTGGCTGCACGTATCCGCGCATTTCAATATCATAGCTGCCAGTAGAAGTCATCACAGCCTGGCAACTAGTGCTTTCTAAGGATTTCAACAAGAGGTTGCTGCAACTGAGACTAATGGCCCTCTCGCCGTCTATGTATAACCCGTAAGGAGCGCTCAACAAATATCCTATGTTTTCAAGAGTAGTTCCGGCATTAGTGAGTGTAAAAGAAATAATCTTGTTCGAGCATGTCGCATCGCTTATAGCCAAGCTGTGGTCTACACCCAATGGGATCGTAGTTGTTGTAGTTGTGCTGGTTGTACTGGTTGTTGTAGTAGTTGTAGTCGTGGTTGTCGGGCACATTGTTATGTTTTCCACTGTTGTTATGCCATCCGCGCATACATACATTGTTTTCTGCTTGGAAACAAATCCTGTAAAGTCAAGCTTGCCTGTTGCATTGAGTGCAACCAGCGCGCCAGCCCCTATAATCACTACAAAAATCACAAGGTTGTGTTTGTTAGAAAAATCCACTTTGATTTTTGGCACGTTCAGTTTGGGCCTGCCTATGTGAATGCGCTTTCCTTTCCGTACTTTGACAACTTTGGGTTCTGCCTTTTTCGGTTTTCCTTTTTCCTCTCTTTCTCTATCCTCGTATGCTCGTCTTATGGCTTCTCTTTCTCTTGAGTCAACGGCTTTCTCTAAAAGTCTTTCCATCCGGTCCAGCCGTTTTTCAATATGCTTGGACTCTTCTGCCTCTTTCTTCTTTTTTTTGGCATTTTTGATTATTTTGTCCCAATCAATCTCTGCCATGCTTTGACCTCTCTTATATTAAATTTGTGAATATGTGAATAAAAAGGTAATGTTGGGTTTTATAGCTCTGCGCCGCACTAATAAAATGAAAAATAAAATAAAAAAATCAAATTCTAAGGAATAAAGCGTGTTATCGTACTTCAATATTTCTTATGTTTTGGATAACACTCCTTACAATATACGGGCCTGCCTTCAGTCGGCTTGAATGGAACTTCACATTCCTTGCCGCAATCTGCACAAGTTGCTTTATGCATTTCTCGCGGACCTCTGTCAAAGCCGCTTCGCCTGAAGCCTCCCTTGCGTTCTCCGAATGCCATTTTTTCACCTTTTTTTATTTCAACTATACAAAGCCTTACTAGGAACAGTAATCCCTTGTATTCTGTAAAATCTTTAGATAAATGAAGTATAAATAGTATTGCTTTGCCCCGTACATGGGTAAACTCGTATTTTTGGAAAAGATAATGTCGCCGGTGAAAATATTATCGCCGGGAAAAGAAGAGGTGCGATGACAAGATTCTACGTTTTATCGCACCAAAAACCCCGGACGCCTCATGAAAATATGGCAAAGAAAAAGAACCAATCATCGCTTATCACTCTTCCCTGATTTATATTTCAAAAAACAATTACACACTCTGCAAATCGTATACACACTATTATATTCCTTACCGCAGTTTGGGCAATAGTTCTTTCTATCTCTGAAACGCCTCTTCTTCATCACATCACTTTTTTAGCTTTATTTCATCAAACTCAAGCATCCTTCTGCATTTTTTACAGCACGCAACGTTATCTTTCACGATTATATCGCTAAATTCTAACTTTCCGTGCACGGGGCAAAAGCACTTTATCTTCATAAATCATCGCCTTATGCGGGTCTTTACAACAACTCTGTAGTACTTTGTTTCTCCAGCGGTACGGCTTTTTCTTGTTATTTCTATGACATCTCCAATTTTTGCAGCAATTGCCATAGCCGCAGGGTCTCTAACTCTTATTCTAGGCAACTGATTAAGTGTTATAGAATATTTTTTAAGTAGCTCTCGTTTCTCTTTTTCACTCATGACCCTATGCTTGGGAACAAGGACGTGCTTAAATATTGAGAATTCTTCTGTTAGGCCGAGACTTTTCGAATAAATTCTAGCTTCTTTTAACCTAACTTTACTGACCAGTCTCTCTACGAGCTCATCTTTTTTTCCAGATGGAGAGATTTGCTCTATTCTGCAGATTTTTCTAAGACTATTTATCGAAAGTGCTTCAAATAACTCTATTTTTGTCTTCTTGACAGATACGATTACCTATCACCTCAATTTAAAAAGGCTCGAAAAAAAACGACTTTACGCCGTCTAGTAGAAAACGACTTTACACCATTTCACGAGTCTATCTATTGATATTTTAATTTTAAGAAATAAAAGTGTTAGGGCGTGTCATCAATGTTTTTGTTATAAATGAACAAAAATTTTAAAAAAAATAACAAATTTTGGGGGCTTCACCCAAAATCTGACTTATTTGACTTATTTCTTCTCTTCTGTCTTTGTTTCTTTTTCTTCTGTTTTTGGCTGTTCTGGCTTAGTTTGAGCTGTTTCTGTTGCTTTTTCTGCTTCTTTCTCTTCTGTCTTTGTTTCTTTTTCTTCTGTTTTTGGCTGTTCTGTCAATTTATCACCCCCGTTATAAAAGACTTATTTCCTGTCTTTTTTAAGTGTTGGGATACAAGCTCAAAACAGCTTTAATATTATCCAATATATCTTGGTTTTTTTCTTATGCTTTAGTTTTCAAAATTACTATAGCTTTGCCCCGTGCTGTGGTTGCAGAAAAGCACGATAATGTTGGATCAAAAATTTTCGAAAACTTTAACATCTGAAATCACAATCAACTCTTATGTCGATGAAGGACTTTTGGAGCATTGTTGAAGGCATCATCGAAGAGTCGGACCTAGTTGTAGAAGTGCTGGACGCGAGAATGCCTGAGCTTACAAGGAACAGGAAGGCAGAAGAGCTGGTCAGACTGGCCGAAAAGCCACTGATTCTCGTAATGAACAAAGCGGATTTAGTTCCGGAAAAGATAACCAAACAGCACAGACAAGCGCTTGACAAGATATTTCCATGTGTATCTGTCTCTAGTAGAGAACGGCGCGGTATAACTTTCCTGAAAAGGAAGATATTCGAAATAGTTAAAAAACGGTCCAGGCCCGGCGAGTTCCTGAAAGTTGGTGTCATAGGTTATCCGAACACAGGCAAATCATCGCTTATCAATGCGCTGGCCGGACGTAGAAAGGCAAAGGCAGGTCCAAGACCAGGCCAGACAAGAGGTTTCCAATGGGTACGTGTCAGCTCTGATATGGGACTCGTCGACACGCCAGGCATCATTCATTTGACAGAGGAAGACAGCGAAGTCAAACACGCGCTAATCGGTGCATTAGACCCCTCAAAAATCGCTGATCCCGAACCGGTTGCGAGAAAAATAGTTGCACTGCTTCTCGATAGCAACAAGAAAGGACTTGAAAGCTCTTACAAAATCAGAATCGGCAACAAAAACTTTACAGAAATCGTCAATGAAATAGGAAAAGCTAGGAATATGTTGAAGAAAGGCGGAAAGATAGATGAAAACCGTGTATACATTGCGTTGATAAATGACTGGCAAAGAGGAAAACTTCTGTTGAAAAGTGTATAGCCTTGCCCTGTGTACAGAACCAAAAGTTAGGTGCATTATTTGGTTGCTCGTTCTAAGAGTCCCAATTTAAAAAGACTATATCCAGTTTCTGACGCCCATTCACAAATTGGAAGGACTATATTCATTTTCCATATATAATCTTGTTCTTCTTCTGTTAATTCTTCTTTTCTCATTAATTCTACAAACTCTTCAGCAATTTCCAGATTTTTATCATTCCATAAATTTAAAGGGTAGTATCTATTCATTTTTGAGTCCACTATACCAAAACCATTGTCAGTTTGTGCTAAATAGAACTTGTCCAATTCTTTTCCAAAAGAATACGGAACTATTGAACCATCCATTTCTGAAATTGAATTGTATATAATGTCTGAAATGGGAATATATCCTAACTTTTTTTCACCTCCAGCTATATCTTGTAACCGAATCTTTAATCCGTGTAATAAGTAAAAAGTCGCAATTTTTTTACACATTTGTTTTGCAGAAACAATATTCATAATTAAAATTATCTCAAGATGTCTAAAAATACTATAGCCTTGTCCCGTGCTTCTGCGATCACAGCTGGCGCGAGGCCAATGCTCCACAGAGGCGGTATTGGACAAGGCGTGAATAAGAATTGGTTGCCAGGCTTTAAATTTTTAATGTTTCAAAAAAATGCAGGAATTTGGCAAAGCGGAATCTAAAGTTTAAATACTTCCCCAATGCATCTAATTCAATTGAAATAATTGAGTAGGGTTTGCCAAGAAGCGAGCCCGAAAGGTTAGAGCAAAAATGTTCGACAACTCTATTTCTTCCACTGTTATTAGAACCGATTTTTGCGTAGAACGTATTTTCTTTCTTGGATATCATTATCCTTATCGCATCTGGTCGAAGGGGAGGTGAATTTTTTGGCTAAAGGAAGGAAGAAGAAAGCTAAGGAGTAAATTGAAATAAATTGATTGGCACTGTTGGAAGCGGGGATTTCATGCGTGAATCAAAATCACACAGCCCCGCTTCAAGTTTTCCAAGTTTTTTTATTTAAACATTAAAAAACCATGAGGTGAAACCTGTGGGATGGGAAGACGACGATGAAGAAGAGGAAGATTAATAGGAGCTAATTAGTGCTATGACGCCTAGTGACAACATTAGATTTCTTATTTTTGGATTTTTCACTTTCATTAAGAGTTTTCGTTAATTTTAAATATAGGCTTGCACAATAACTGCTATAGACAAATTAATGGTGTATAAAATGACCGGTTGTGGTGGAGTTTGTTCCTCATGCGGGTTCTATGAACTCGAGAAGAAGATGAAAGAGCAGACGGAAAAAGCCAAACAGGCTGAAAAAGAAGCTGATGTCAAACAGGCAAAAGCTGAAAAAGCTTGAACTTTATTTACTTCTAATACTAAAGATATTACAAGCCCGGATTTTGGTGGTGCGGACTGTAAGACTATCAATTTGTCTATATATGAGAAAAAGCAGAGTGGTTTCGTGGAATTTTTGCCGAAATTGAAAGAAAAACGTTGGAACAAAGCCGTCGAGCAGAAGATTTTTGATGATTGGCAGCGTAAAAAACTGTTTGTTTTCAACAAGAACGAGCGGAAGAAGCTGTTTGCAATCGATACGCCGCCGCCCTATGTGAACACGCCGATCCATATCGGCCACGCATACACTTATGTGATAATGGACATGATTGCGCGCTTCTGGCGAATGAGCGACCGGAACGTTCTTTTTCCTATAGGGCTTGACAAGAATGGATTGCCTATTGAAGTGCAGGTTGAGAAGACCTTTGGAATAAACATGCACGACACGCCCCGTGAGACCTTCCTTAAGAAATGCAAGCAACTGATCGAGAAGAGCGGCGACACGTCATTGGACAGTTTCAAGTGGCTTGGACTCAGCTGCAACAATTGGAAGCGCGTGTATGCACTCGGCGGACGATATGATACTGATGACAAAGAATATCGAAAGCTGACACAGGAAACGTTCATCCGACTTTGGAACAAGGGGCTTGTGTATGAAGACATAAAGCCGACGAATTACTGTCCTGTATGCCGGACGACAATATCTGACGCAGAGGTTGAATATAGAGAAGAACAGACATTTTTGAATTATATAAATTTTCAGATCCTTGAAACAGCTGGGCAAATGAGCGAAGTGATAACCATTGCCACAACTCGGCCAGAGCTGCTCTGCGCGTGCAAGCTTATCCTTTACAATCCGGAAGACCCTCGCTATGCGCACTTGGAAGGCCGAACAGCGATGGTGCCTATTTTCAATCACGAAGTACCGATAATGCCTCATCCGTATGCTAAAATGGATTTTGGAACAGGACTTGTGATGATTTGCAGTTTTGGCGATTACAGTGATGTACGGATTTTGCGCGAGCTGGACATAAGCCCTACGTATGCAATAAACGCAGACGGTAAGATGAGACGTGCAGCTGGGAAATATCGCGGCATGACTGTGAATCAGGCACGCGAGGCAATAATAGAAGATTTGCGCACAGCCAACATACTCGAGAAACAAGAACCACTCACACAGCGGCAGCCGATATGCTGGCGCAGCAAAACCCCGATAGAGTTCGTACCAATGAAGGAGTTTTATCTCAAGCAGGTGGAATTCAAAGACGACCTGCTGAAAATCGCAGATAACATGAACTTTTACGCACCCGAGAGTAAGAAAATCCTGATTGACTGGGTAAACTCGATAAACATTGACTGGGTACTGTCGCGTCGCCGATATTATGGAACAGAGGTCCCGATTTGGTATTGCAACAACTGCAAACAGCCTGTTGTGCCAAAACCCGGAAAATACTATCGGCCGTGGAAACAAAGCTCTCCTGTCAAATCATGCCCAAAATGCGGTGGTCATAGGTTCATTGGAGAAGTGCGCACGTTCGATACTTGGTTTGATTCGTGCAGTTCTGAGTATTATATTCTTGGATATTTGTGGGACAAGGCTTTCTGGCGCAAGAACATGCCGTGCACCCTGCGCCCGCAAGGCAAAGAGATCGTACGGACGTGGCTCTACTTCACGCTGCTCAAGGCATGGTTACTTGATGATAAGCAGGCATTTGAGAACTGCTGGATACACATGCACGTGGTCGATGAAAAGGGTGAAAAGATGAGCAAGAGCATAGGTAATGTAGTCGACCCGCAGAAAATATTGAAAAAATACGGTGCAGACGCTTTCAGGATATGGACGTGTTTGGAAGGAGAGATATCCAAAGGCGACATACGGTGCAGTTTCGAGCGCATTGAGGGCACATCGAAGTTCCTCACAAAGCTCTGGAACATATCTCGCTTCATATCAGCATTCCCGCAGCCGGAAAAGAGGAGCATAATCCTAGAACCAGCAGACAGATGGATCCTTGCAGAACTCGCACAGCTCGTGAGTGCCGTAAAGGAGAAATATGAAAATTATGAATTCCATGCAGCAGCTACAGCAATACGAGATTTCACATGGAACGTGCTTGCCGCGCATTACATAGAACTAGTCAAGCCGCGTGCATATGATGCAAAAGGAAAACGGAAAGACGCTCCCCGCCCAACAAAGGCCGCATGGTATACGCTGCATCAATGCCTACGCACTATCATGCTGCTTGTCGCACCCATGGTTCCATTTATGACAGACCATATATGGCTGCAGATGTATGCAAAAAGCAAACGCGACAGCATACACATCGAAGCTTTTCCAAAAACAGCAAAGCCTGACAAAGCAGCAAAGAAAATGTTAAAACTCGGCGCAGCGCTGACAGAATTCAACTCGCTTGTATGGAACACGAAAAAAAAACAGGGGCTCTCGCTGCGCGACCCGATCGGTATAAAGATGCCAAAAACTTTGAAACCTTTCGAGAAAGACTTGAAGATGATGCACAACTTAATGAAACCACAACCTGAGCAGAAGCCAGAAAAAGAAGAAACCCCAGAAGCATCAAAAGAAAAACCGAAAAAAGAAGTGAAGAAAAAAACAGTCAAGAAAGTTGCCAAAAAATCAGCGAAAAAATCGGCCAAGAAAAAAGCAAGAAAGAAAAAGGCCTGACATTCCTTTGGAAAATGAAATTTTGTAGATGATAGTATGTCGAATAAAAAGGATGAAAATCATGGGAAAGAAAAACGGGAAGAGAAAAGGCAAAACGACAACAAGAGCAAATACAAACTGAAAAAGACTATAAAGAGGCTGGAAAAAATACGTGGCAGACACACGGAACTTGTGTCGGTCTATATACCATCAGGGTACAGCATCACAGATATTACCAACCAGTTGAAAGACGAACAGGGTACAGCCGCAAACATAAAAAGCAAGGCTACGCGCAAGAACGTGATGGATTCACTTGAAAAAATAATTCAAAAACTTAAGGTGTATAAAAGTAATCCACCAACAGGTATCGTAATTTTTGCTGGTAATACTTCAGAGATTGAAGGCAAACAAAATATAGAAACTTTTATTTTCGACGACGGCACTTTAGGAGAAATTTTACCTGAACCAATTAAATCAAAAATCTATTGGTGCGACCAGACATTCGTGCTTGAGCCGTTGAAGGAGATGATGCAAGAGCACGAGGTATACGGATTGATCGTGCTTGACGCCCGTGAGGCGAACATAGGCTTGTTGAGCGGCAAGTCAATCAATCACCTGAAGCATCTCACCTCGACCGTGCCAGGAAAAACAGTAAAAGGTGGTATGAGCCAGCACCGATACGACAGACTGCGAGAAGTCGCGATAAACGATTTTTTGAAAAAAATAGGTGATACTGCAAACGAGCTGTTGCTAAAGCGCGAGTTGAAAGGCATAATCATTGGCGGGCCAGGTCCAATAAAAGACCGGTTCGCAAAAGGAAAATATCTCAATTATATGCTGCTAAAGAAGTTGGCAGGCGTCAAGAACACAGGC
>CAZSGV010000015.1:0-9884 GCA_964606565.1 uncultured archaeon | reverse complement strand
ATGAAGCAGAGCGCTTTCTGCAGCGTTTTTAGGCGTTTCTGCGAAACCAGATTTCCGGGCGTTTCTTACCGATAAAACACTCACACTTAAATTTACTATCCAATTTTTTTATATGCCCCTAAAAGTAACATGTGCAGACTGTAAACATATTCTTTACAAAGGAGACATACTCAAATCACCAGAGGATATAAAGAAAAAATTCGATGGGAATTGCCCCAACTGTAATAGAAAATTGGTGTTCAATATAAAAAGACTAAGAATATATCCCTATAAAGAAAATGATACACAGAAAAGAAAAGCCCTAACCGAAAAAGAAGAAAAGGGGAAACATAATATTTATTTCAATCTGCTCAACAACCTGTCCGCCGTGTTGTTTGATGACATAAAAGAAATGACCAAACTAAGTGACAAGGAATTGGAAGAAATGTTGGAAAAGCTTAAAGTCTTTCCTTTTGTGGAGTTTTACAAAAAGGAGGGCACCGAATACATTGGATTGACTACACATGGTTATACTCTGGTCGGTATGCTTTTTAAAGAATATGGCGAGCAGGATCTTTTGGACAAATATACCACCCTTCCAGAGAATTACCAACAGCTACTGAAACAGTTGTATAAGGGAAAATTCGAATAGAAAAACAAATCTTATAAATAAATATATTCTATGTATAATATCGATACATAGGGTGTGTGATAGATATGGCACTAAGGCCCGGAAGAGTAATAAAGCACAAGAAAAGACCGTGGACACGCGTATCCACAAAAAAACCGAGAAAGAGTTATGTTCGTGGCGTTCCCCACCCGAGGATCCACGTCTTCGAGATGGGCAACAAAACAGGCAAGTTCGATTGCGAAGTCTATCTTGTATCAAAAGACGATGTGCAGATACGGCACAACGCACTTGAAGCCGCGCGAGTAGTTTCGCACAAGTTCCTTGAAGAGAAGGTCGGCGGCTCAAACAACTATTTTTACAAAATACTCGTATATCCGCACAATGTGATAAGAGAAAAGCCAATAGCAACAGGTGCTGGCGCAGACAGGTTTTCACAAGGTATGCGAAAAGCATTTGGTAAGCCGGTTGGCAGAGCAGCGATTGTGAAAGCCGACCAGAGAATAATAATGGCGCGTGTCAACAAGCAGCATGTCGATATAGCCAAACAGGCACTGAAACGCGCAAGCAGCAAAATGAGATGCAGAACAAGGGTCGAAGTTAAAGAGTAAAGAAATCATTCTAAATATGGATCAGCACCCAAACCCAAAGCCTTTAAATGAAGTTGCATGATTCGTGCTCTTTCTAAAAGATCTCCTCGCTGAGAAGCTATACTTACATACGATCCAACTTTCTGTTCATTTAATTCGAACGAACCCACATACCCTTCTTTCTTATCAAGCACACCCATATATTCTAACCTTTTGCAACAAGAGGCAGGCTCTATATCAACTAACCCCATCTCATCTATTATTTTTCCCACATCCTGATAGTTGATAATGTTTTTTATACCAAACTCTGCCACAATACGGAGTGGTACTGGTCCTAGTAGAAATTCTATATCCTCTGGAATTATGGTATACCTTCCGCTTATCATATCAATCACTAATAATGTTTTGTGAATAGTTAAATTTAAATATAGAACCACCATTATCGGCGTTTCTTGCCGAGCATAATCACCCAACTAATTTAATCTACAAAAACCAAAAACTACTAAGATGAGTATGGTTGCGCAAATGAAATTTATCCTTTGGTTCGACCAGATGGACAAATCATCCATAAATCTAGCTGGAGGAAAGGGCGCGAACCTTGGGGAAATGGTGGCAATGAAGCTACCTATTCCCGGCGGTTTTGTAGTGAACACTGTCGCATTCGAACATTTTATAAGAATGAACAAAATCGATGCGGCTATCAAGAAGCTTGTAGCAGTGTGTGATGTTGACGATACGGCAAAGTTAAACGAAACATCGGCGCGCATCAAGCGTCGGATAATGGAAGCAGATTACCCGCTCAGCGTGAAGCAGGAAATAACCCGATCGTACAACGAACTTTCTGTATCGCGCGACATAAAGATACCAGCAGCTATGAGTTTCATCTCGGCCGGACGGGAGATGGCGATTGTTGCTGTGCGCAGCAGTGCGACAACCGAGGACCTTGCAACAGCGAGTTTTGCAGGCCAGCAGGCGAGTTTTCTGAACGTGAAAGGCGTGCCATATCTGCTAGACGCGATCAAGCGCTGTTGGGCATCGCTGTACGAGCCTCGTGCAATCTTTTATCGTGCGAAAAAAGGATTCGAACATGCAAGCATAGCGGTTATTGTGCAGCGTATGGTGAATGCTGACAAAGCGGGTGTTACATTTACTGTTCAGCCAAGCACTGGTGAGAACGTGGTCGTTCATGAGGCGTGTTGGGGGTTGGGTGAATCTCTTGTACTCGGCAAAATCAATCCGGACAGATATGTTGTGTCAAAAGAAGACGGCTCGCTGGTGGAAAAGAGTATTGGTACAAAAGAAACAATGCACATACGCGACGTTGGAACTGAACGCACAGTGGAGATACGCGTGCCAAAAGACAAGGTGAACGCGCAATTGCTGTCCGAGCGTGAAATCTCTGGGTTGACAAAATATGCAATCGCAATCGAAGAGCATTACGGAACGCCGCAAGATATTGAATGGGCTATAAAGGGCTCGAAAATATACATACTCCAAACACGGCCGGTGACAACAGTAGCGCCGAAAAAAGAAGTGAAGAAAAAAAAGCTTGAAACGAAAAAAGAGATTTTGTTAAAAGGAATCGCAGCATCGCCGGGCATTGCATCTGGTCCTGTCAAAATCATAAGTTCGATAAAAGACGCTGAGAAGGTTGTAAAGGGGAATATCCTAGTAGCAGAGATGACTTCGCCCGACCTTGTTCCGACAATGAACAAGTGCGCTGCGATTGTAACAGACAAAGGCGGCACAACAAGCCATGCTGCAATCGTTTCGCGCGAGATGGGAATCCCATGTATTGTTGGCACAAAAGGAGCGACAGAACAGTTGAAAGACGGCAACATAATAACAGTAGATGGAACGAGCGGCGTGATTTACAAAGGAAAAGTCGAAGTTGAAGAGGTGGCAGAAAAAGAAAAACCAGCAAAAAAACCGAAAGAGTCTGTAAAAGAAGAGATTAAAAAATTGGAAAAAATGGAAAAGGAACTTGAAAATCATATAGAAGAACTCGAAAAGCCAGTCGCAGAAAAAGAAAAAGTACCGGTTTAAGCAAAGCCAAAAATGAAGGTAAAAGTTTACATGAACCTCGGCGTGCCAGAGAAGATAGACGAATACAAACAGATGCCGTTCGAAGGGATCGGACTTATGCGCATCGAATTTATCATTGCCGGACTTGGCACACATCCGAACGCACTGATTGAGACTGGACTGGAAGAAAATTATCTAAAAGCACTTGCAGCCGGCATAAAAAAAGTCGCAGCGGCCGTTGTACCCAGACCAGTTGTTGTGCGATTCTCGGACTTTAAGACGAACGAATACAGAAAACTCAAAGGCGGCGAGAAGTACGAACCTGAAGAAGCAAATCCGATGATGGGGTGGCGCGGTGTATCTCGTTACATAACGCCTGAATTTGAGGAAGCATTCAGACTAGAATGCAGAGCTATAAAAAGGGTACGCAAGAATCAGAAAAACGTATGGGTCATGCTGCCGTTCGTGCGGACGACCGATGAAGTTGAGAAATGCTTGAAAATTATGGAGGAGGAAGGGTTAAAGCGTGGTGCTGCTGACTTCAAAATCTGGATAATGGCCGAAGTGCCAAGCGTCATATTTCTTGCAGGCGAGTTTGCAAAGCTCTGTGACGGCTTCAGTATTGGCAGCAACGACTTAACGCAGTTCATACTCGGCGTGGACAGAGACTCGGAAATATTGGGAAAGCTCGAGTATTTCGATGAACAAAATCTGGCAGTAAAAATGGCGATTAAACATCTCATCGATGAGGCGCACGAACACGGCTGCACAGTAAGTATATGCGGACAGGCGCCCAGCGAATATCCGGAATTTACGAAATTCTTGGTCGAAGTAGGAATAGATTCTATATCTGTTAATCCCGACGCGGTTGAAAAAATAAAAGAATTAGTCAGCTAAATCTTTTCTCCGAAAGCTTCTTGTGCGATCTTTTCAAACACTTCATATAAATTAGTATAGTCGAATTTTTCTGAAACTTCAATCTGTGCATCTTCTGTGATTTTTTTGAGCTGTTCAAGATCGATGTCAGGCAAATTCTGTACGACTTTTACACAATCTTCTATATCCTCAACTTTTTTTGCGGTTTGTAACCTGGAATAAGCAATATTTTTTGCGCATGACAACGCTTTTTTGAATTTGTCCAACCCAAATGCAATTTTTTCTGATGGAAAAGTTCCCAAATAGGTGTCTCTTGTTTCCAATCCAGTGTTTTTTGTACTAAAAACTCTAAGATAAATGCCCATCGCTATCCCTGGCCTGTCAAGAACAGCTATGGTCTCTCCGTCACGGCTGTATCTCATTGCTTTTATTGGCACATTTGTTTTGCGAGCTCTCATTGACATAGGAACAATTATCTGTTCGAGTTCGGACATTCTATATTCTTTTCCCAAACCGCTCTTTACAATACCTTCCAAAAGATCTATCTCTCTCGACTCTACTTTTTCTAAAACGTTATTGTAGGTCAGTCCCATGTTTTTCACTACCTTCGAGTGATATATAAATGTTGTGGTTATTAAATTAGGATTTGATGTTAACCTTTAAGTTTCTTTTTCATACCTTCTACGATTTTCATAAACTCGTCTACTTTGTCCATGGGCAGAACAAACCCCTGCTTTGTCGGGCCTTTGTACGTCGCCGAATTCTTCCATACGCGAAAGTCCACCCGGTCGTCGCCTTTCCATTCTGTCTTTTTTATTAGAAGCACCGAGTCTTCACGCAGTTTTATCTCCCCAAGCTTTACATCTTTTTTCTTTTCTTCAGTCTCCTTTTTTTCTTTCATGTTTATCATAACGGGATTAAAAGAATTAAATTTAACTTATTATACTGCGATATATAATATACCCAAATGATGAGCGGTTAGAGTTAATGACTAAAGATGATTTGACCGATCGAACTGATGGGTTCATTTATAACTTTTCTTAATCTCTTCATAATATATTTATATTATTCATACTACTCTGATATACAAGAAAGCAGTTGAAAACGTGAAACTTATGGCCGCACGCAAAAAAACCAAAACGCGAAAACCAAAAACACAGGAAAAGACGAGACAGAAAAAGTATTCTAAAAAAACAAGATCGCTCTGTCCCATATGCCTTTCAGTTATTGATGCAATGGTGTTTGAGGAAAACGGCAAAATATACATGGAAAAATCTTGCGACAAGCATGGCGATTTCCGAGATGTCTATTGGTCCGATGCTGAGCAGTTCAAGCGCTTTCTCAGGTATCAAATACCAGGCGACCCGATAGACAACCCCAATACAAAAATGGATAAAAACTGTCCGTTCGATTGCGGACTCTGCGACAAACATCAAACACACACAATGCTGGCCAACATAGACGTCACAAATCGCTGCAACCAACGCTGCCCGATTTGCTTTGCTAATTCTGCTGTTGCTGGCTACATATACGAGCCTTCCATAGAGCAGATAAAAGAAATGCTGATTATGTTGCAAAATCAAAAACCAACTCCGAATTGGGCAGTCCAATTCTCAGGAGGCGAGCCGACTGTGCGAACGGACATAATAGAGATTGTAAGAATGACACATGACATGGGCTACAAACTGATTATGATGGCTACGAACGGAATAAAGATTGCGCAGGATTTTGAGTTTGCTAAAAGGTTGAAGGAAGCTGGGTTGAGATCGGTCTATTTACAGTTTGACGGCATGACACCGGAACCATATATCCAAGCAAGAGGCTATAATGCCTTGCCAATCAAGAAGAAGGCTGTCGAAAACTTAAACAAACTCAGGATGTCAACCATCTTAGTCCCAACAGTTGTCAAAGGCGTTAACGATGACCAGCTCGGTGACATAATTAATTATGGTGTTGAAAATATTTTGACAGTCAAGTCCGTAAACTTCCAACCAGTTTCGTTTACAGGAAGGATAGATACAAAGGATCTCGAAAGGAGAAGGATAACGATTTCAGACATAATGCAATTAGTGGAAGACCAGACAGACGGCAAAATAAAGAAGGAAGATTGGTTACCCATACCAGCGTTTGCGCCGTTTGAAATGTTACTTGAGAAACTTTTCAAAAAAAGAATTTCCAAATCGTCTACACACACGCACTGTGGAGCTGGTTTGTACATATTCGAAAAGGACGGCAGCTATATTCCCTTGAACCGTTTCATGGATTTGGAAAAAGCAAGGCAAATCGTTCTGGAAGAGCTAGAAAGCGACAGGCACATCCTTAGCGATGTCCGTGGCAAGATGTCCGTTGTAATGAAACTGGCAAAAACTATAGACACGTCTAAAGCGCCGAAGTATTTCGACTGGAAAGAAATGTTGAAAACAGCTGTTATTAACAGAATGCAAAACATATCCCAGACGCTTAAAGAGAAGGGCATGTTCATAGGATGCATGCATTTTATGGACCCGTATAACTTCGATATTGATCGCGTGGAGCGCTGCTGCATTCACTACGCAACACCAGACAACCGGATTATACCGTTCTGCACGTATAACACTATCCATCGGGAAAGTGTTGAGAAAAAGTTCGCAATGCGCTACCAGAAGAGTTTTGGCGCTTGATTTCTAGAGCCTCAGGCGGGAATCGAACCCGCGACCTCTACATTACCAGTGTAGTGCTCTACCGACTGAGCTACTGAGGCAAATTTGAGGCGTTTCTTACCGAAAATAAATCACTTTTTATTCTTATATAAAATAATTAAAATTATATAGAAACGCCTGCACGATGACCAAGGAGAAGCTATTATGATCTCTGATGTTGAGTTGCTAGAACTTTCAGAAAAAATTTATTCTTTAATATTGGATGGCGTTCATCTTCCTAGCGAATTGGTAAGGAGAAGGCATGGCATTTATTGGGGCGACAGTGGGTTTCTAGATGAGTACCATAATACAGAAAAAGCTCTTGAATTTCTAGAAAATGATAACCGTGTCCGTAAAGAGAACAGCACCACCGAAGTAAATGGTAGAGAAGTAAAAATAATATCATACTACCCAAAATTTAGGCGATAACAGTACCATTATGTTTTCCTTCCACTGCGCGCAAAATCTCCTCAGGATCGTTGCCGTCGATAAATATTGTCTTCAGCTTCATCTTTTTGATGAGCTTTGTTGCTGGCAAATCGAAGAGCCTGTATTCGCCGGGTGTCTGCGGGTTTTGCATAATAATCTTTTCGAACTCTTCGTGCGTGAGCTTCTCAAGCTTTTTTGCATTCGCGTCTTTTTTTGGATCGGCCGTGTATACACCATCGATATTGGTCACGTTTATGAACAAGTCCGCACCAACAACCTCTGCAAAAATGGCTGCGTCGTAATCACTCGATGTACCCACTTCATACCCACCGCCGACAATAATCTTTTTGCCGAAATGTTTTTTCACTTCTTTCTTTGCCTGCGCAAGACCTCCCCATCTCACAAGATACCCTGAGTCGCCCAAAGCAGCAACAAGCGTTGATGCGTTTATGTGAGTTGCCATTATGCCTATGAAATCCAGCACATCAGCATCGGTTGTGAAACCTTTGCCTATGTCTCTGTATTCTCTGCAGACTTTGCCACCGCCACACACCACCACTAGTTCGTGTCCCTGCTCTTTCAGCTTCAAAAAAACATCAGCATACTTTTTGAAATTCTCCACTGTCAGCTCTTTTGTTAGCAACGAACCGCCGATAGAAATCACAATCTTCATAGCACTCCCTAAAAGAAATATGTAAATAAAGTAAAATAAGTTTGGAGGTTTTGGAAAAGTTTAAGCAACTTTGTACACGTTGTCCCCGCTGCGCACCCTGTCCTTCACTTTCATGCCTATGCTGTCGCCTTTCTTTGCCTTTTCCACATCCTTATGTTCGACCTGCATCGAGTCGACTTTCTGTTCGAAGTTCGTGGTCGCGCCTTCTATGCTTATCTTGTCCCCTTTGGCAAGCGGCGCTTCTAAGTCTATTACTGCAACGCCTATTTTCGTGAAGTAATGGGACACTTTTCCTACAAGTTTTTTATCGCCTTCTTCAGCCATAATTATCCTTTAATCTTGCTTACTAAAATACATTTGCTTCCAACTAAATCTGAGTCATTTTTCTATGTATGATAAAAACAGCCAGAGCACTAATCTTTCTTGTTAAACTCGTCTTTTAGTTTTTCCAAAAGAACTGGATCTAGTTTTATTTTACCATATTTAGCTTGATCAATTATGTAACCGAGCATTTTCTTTGTCGGATTGAAAAACTTGAGCCTATGCTCCAGATATCTTATCTGCTTTTCGAGTTTGGTGGGTTCAGCATCTTTGATCTTTTTAACTTTAACATTGATTGACTTCAGCAGTTCTATGAGTTTTTTAACTTCCTCAGGACTGTAAGTTTCCATATAATAATCTTTGTTTTTAAAAATTATAAACATTTGTTACATAGTTAGTTTACTTCTAATAAAATTTTTTTACCAGCAACATTATTTAGCAAATTTTCTAAGTCTCTTAATTTTTGTTCTTTATCTGTTTGTATTCTTTTTCTTCGCTCTTCAACTCTTTCCTTCTCATCCTTAATCTCTTCCATCTCTCTTTTTAATTTACTCATCTCAGTTTCTAAATCACCCTTTCTTTTTGGGGCTTCTTCTAATGCTATTTTCTCTTCTTGGTCTCTCAATTCCTCTGAAAGTTTTAAATGTTCCTCAAGGATTTGCCCTATGGTATTATCTTCTATCATCTTTTCTATAACAGCCAAGTATTTGTCACTATCCTTCAAACCCATCTTTCCTTCAAGTATCTTTATTTTCATATCTTTGATGGCGGACATGAAAACTTCTCCCTTAGGATCTTCAGATAAAACAGATTCAAACGAATGCTGTGCATAATCATCCAAAACTTTATTTTCAATAGACCATCTGTATTTCTTCAAGGCCTTTTCTACTTTTGTGACAGATTGTATAAAATCAGATTTTTTATTCTGCAGACTTGTTTTCATGTCTTCTCTAATTCTTTGCATCCCTAAAAACGTTTTCCACTCATTACTATCAAGTAATTTTTTCAACTCACCTTCGATTTTCTTATTTTTACTCCCTGTTTCTTTCAGCATTTTCTCTAATTCGTTCGTTTCATTTTTCTCTTTCAGTTCTTCTGTTAATTTTAATACTTCAGCAGCGAGCTCTTGTGCCTTTAACAATTGTGCATTAGATTCTATGACTTCTTTTACTATATTTCCCAATCTCTTGTCTATTTCAACTATCTGGCTAAAGCTTTGTAATACTTTTTCTGCTTCCTTTTCGAACAATTCTTTCAGAAATGCATATTCTCTCACTGTTTTCGCGTTTGTAACATTGATTAATTTGGCAGTTTCGTTATGGAAATTAAGAATAGAAGTCATGTCTTCTCCAATCGGTTTTTGTATCTGTTTGACCAAATTCCTCATCTTATATACAAAACTTTTTCTACTTCCCACACTTTTTCTTATAAGTATGGGATAGGTTCTTTCAGAATAAGGTGCCTGTATAAGAATTTTCAGTTGATCCTGCATGGTATCGGCAACTAGCTGTAAGTTTGCATATTCTTTTTTAGCTGACTCTTTTAAAGGTTCGAAATCTTTTTTCATTTTGTTTGCTAGAAAATCTTCTACTTCTTTCAGCGATATCTTTGTTTCTTCAAACCCCTCTTCTTCCCTTTTCCCAAAAATCCTGTCTAACCAACCCAATCCAATCACAATTATGTAA
>CAZSGV010000014.1:0-10044 GCA_964606565.1 uncultured archaeon | reverse complement strand
CTAGTAGAGTTAAAAAGAAGGAGGGGCCAGACCGGATTTAAAAAATTCAAAGACCTAAGAAGTTTCAATTCTTGCATAGTCCAGAAGGCTAAGTGGGATGCTCTTCCATATTCTCCGTAATCTTCCTCTCTAATCCTTCGTAATCTTCTTCTCTATGCCGATACAACTCGATACCGTAATAAACCCAGTGGAGCATAATTGGTACCATTAAAGCGAATGAAGCTGAATTGAGAGTTCTTTTATATACATCACTGTAATTTAGCAAATGAACAGCAGCGTTAGCTGCCTGTACGCCCAGTAAAGAAAATCCGTAAGTAATATAAATACAGTCCCTTATTCTTCCCATTCTACCATTTGAACCTCTCACAAATAAATCTTTTACTGTTCTAAGAATAAGCAGTGAGAATATGCTTAAAACGAGTGTTAGAAAAGTAGATGTCGGAAAAATCACTTTAAAACCAGGCTATCTTAACCCAACCGGACCTTCTCTAACATTTGTGGGCGGGGAAGGACTGACTACTAGCGGATATGTAAAAGACGGAATAAGAGTTGTCGATAATTATGAAGGCAACTTAAAGCTTATTGACGAACTAAGAAGAGAAGTTGGTGAATCTATAAATGAATTGCATATACCAGAGGAATGGTATCTAAGACTACCAGAATTTGGGGCGCAGCCTTATACACATCAGATAAAAATAGGTAGAAGCGGGACATATTCTTCTCCTCATACATTAGATATGAGAACGTACAGTGTCCATGGGGTACGATATATTGGAGAGCTGTTGCTAAGTCTAAGTCTTGAAAACGCAAAGGAGAGCGTATGCCTTATGTACAATAAAGGTAAGGCAGAAATAATAAGTCTACCAAATCTTGAAGGCTGTTCTATCAACTTTTTCAAAAAACAAACTAAAGGTCCTGAACTTATCCTTTGGGCCAATCCAGATGCTCCTACAGAAAAATTTGAAGAGGCTATGAAAATCTATCTTTCTATGATTCATGGTTTGGGTCGACTTAGGAATTTTGAAGAAGAGGAGACTGAGTTATTTGGTGTTTTTAGAGGAACCCCAGGAGAGAAATACGAGTTATCAGAACTTCTTGGTCAAGAACTGTAAATGCCTTTCTCACCATCTAACAATTTTTATTCCCTATGCCTTTCTACTAAGAAGTAAGGTTAATAATTTAGTGAGTGGGTCCGGGGAGATTTGAACTCCCGACCTTTGCGATGTCAACGCAACGTCATACCTGACTAGACCACGGACCCAACTGATAAAATTTATAAAATTAAAAAGACTCTGCAGCATTTAAAACTTACTTTTTGTGCTTTTCCATAAGCTCTTCAAATGCTTGCTTGGCTTTTTCCAAGCTCTCGTCTGTTTCGACCGAGAGGCTGAAGTGCGGCTTTGCGATTGTGATCTTGTTCTTTATTTTGCTGCTGTCTTCTGCCATATTGATGCTCCTCTCTTACCATTTTTTCATTACTTTTCCGAGAACATAAATGCCGACTATCATCGACGATGTGATAACATAAAGCAGCTCGAAGTTTATGCCTGCTATCTCGGCTGTGGGCGCTATGAAAAATCCTGTTGTGCTTCCCACTTGCGCAGCATTGAAAATCCTCAAAAGCCCGAAACCCAATCCGATAACAACTGCGATAACGAGCAGCGCTTTTTCAGCGGCTTTGGTTTTCTTTGGCATCTCTTCTGGCGATGCATTGGGTTTGTACGCTTCCAGCAGCTCTTTGACCCTGTCCACATCATGCTCCATTGTGCACACATCATCCAAGTCGTAGATGATGCTGTTCTTCTCGTGCCAGTTTTTCCCGAACCCTTCCCTTGTGTATTTCTTGATCTCGTCAATGAACTTGTCAACATACTCCAGGACCTTTTCGAATTTTTCTATTTCCGGCCTGTATTTCGGGATTTCGTCGATGTATTTCACAGCATAGTCCATCTTGTCAAGCGCAGTCTCAAGTCCGTCCTTGTGCGGGAAAGTGTCAAGCCTGCCGTATTTCAAAAGATCTACAAAAAGGTTGGTCAGGGTTATGCTGATCTTTGTTGCGTAAGGGCCCAGACTTCCCCTGTTTTTCCGCTCTGCCATTAAAATAAAATGGGTTTTATAGGATTTAATTTTTCAGAAAATGAATGTCCGGGGCGGGATTTTGACCCTGGATCAAGTTTTTGTGGGCTTTGTGGAATGTTTTAATATAATAAACATCGGGTGTGTATTATGAAAAAAAATATTAAGATTATTATAATTGTATTTTTGTTACTCTTGTTCCTATTAGCCTGGGCACCTTGGATGGATAATCAAGCTATTCATGATAAGATTTTAAAAGAAAAAGGATGGAAAGATGGAACAATAATATCAATGGAACGAGCAGAAGAACTTAATAGAACAGGAAATCTTAGGCTTGACGAAGAGATTTTTGAAGAAAGTGAAAAATTGGGCATAATAGATGGTGTTGTAATTTGTGATTACAATGTGATGTGGGCCCCTTTTGGGAGATATGTGGTAAGTTGTGAAGGCGGTTATTTTGTAAATTTTTATGGTAAGATACTTTCATAAATTATCGGTAGTGGAGCTCTCAATCATAAGAAGGACGCCCAGGGTGGGATTCAAAGCTATGGGATTCACTTGATTTTCATTCTTCCCAGGAAAATGTAACAATGTTTTGTGCCCCATCTATTATCATTCTAACAGCTACCACCTTAGTATAAGTGTTGTCCCAGACAGGGTCAAGATAAAAATAATCAGGCCTGCCAGAAGAATATGTAGGACTAACCATATGTTTGGGATTAGTTCCGTCAGAGTTTATAATAAACATTTTTGGAAGCTTATCTTCTAAAATTCCATTTTTCATAAATAAAATCTTATTATTTTTATTCCATGCTCGCTGAAAGTGCCATTGATAGCTATCTCCTGGTGCATAAATCATGTGTTTATTTGAACCATCCCTATTCATAATCCAAATTTCATTTAATTCTGTTGGTATCATTTCAATGTGAGTGTACCATCTTGGTCCCTTAAGATAAACAATCTTTGAGCCGTCATAACTAAAAGATGAAATACTACATTCACCATCTGTAGAAGTGGTTAGAGGAGTCTTTCCTGTTCCATCAGAATTCATTATCCAAATTGATGGTTCTCCACTCCCTTCTTGATAAGTATATGTAATTTCTGTTCCATCAGGATTCCAACCAGGAGCCATACTACTGTATTCTGTTGTTAATTGAGTGATATCCTCTCCATCAGAATTCATAGTGTAAATTTGATCATTAAAAGTATATGCTATTTTGTCTTCTACAGGACTCCAAGAAGGGTCAAAACCTAAACCAATTTTTGTTAGCCCGGTTCCATCAGCATTAATTAAATATATTTCTGCATCGTCTAAAATTTCTTTTACAAGGCAAAAAACTATTTGGCTCCCGTCAGGGCTCCAGTCAGGGTCAACAGCTCTGCCCTCTTCTTCAAAAAAAGTGAGCTGGGTCAAATCAGCAGGTTCAATGGCCTCGCCTGCTCCATCGCCTGTTTCCTGCTGAACGCAGCCGCTGATGAAAACCATTCCGATGATTGCCAGCGCCAAAATCCCTAAAACTGATTGCTCCATTAATTAATTATTGACTTGGTGTCTTAAGAAAAAGAGGGGGAATGAGCTATAGTTCTGTCACAAAATAAACATTGTCCAACTCTAAAGTAAAGGACTGGTTTTTTATCTCCTCGTTTCCGTATATGTCCTTGACCAAAAATTGCTCAAAATCCAGGGATACGGTTTTCTCTTCGCTTCCAAGCGGGGATTCCAAGCCAACAGGCCAGATATTATATGTTTCGGGATCGCCGATGAAGAAAACATAAGCAGGAGCTTTGTCCTCAAAATAAAATTTGAATCCTGCCACCTCGTCTGTTCCTATGTCAAAAGGCTCTACGCTTTTAAAGTATTCCAGTTCAGTGACGAGTGTCTGCAACGCATAGTACACTAGGGTTTTTGAACCGTCTTTAAACAGTAAGTACTCCTTAAAGAATTCCGCCTCCTTTTCCAGGTCTCCGCCAATATTCTTTATATTATATTTTTGCCAGTCTGGTGCCATGGTTAACATGACTGATGAAAATCCATTAGTAGCCAGTAAAATTGAACGCTTGGCAATATCCACTTCATCAGTGCCGCCTGCATCAGCAAAAACAGGCTTGTCTAATGTGCCTGCTGCTGCTTCAAGTTCTTCAATCGGGCCATGAATAGTGTAGATGTCAAAATAATCTCCTGCCCCAAGGGAGAGCAGATGGGAATAGTAGCCCTCTATCGATTCTACAGGAGGAGCAATAACAACCTGGCATTCTTCGCAGGCATCTTTTATTGCCTCATGAGAATTTTTCAGCAAATCAAAATAGTCTTCAAGAGTGCCCTCAAACAGCCTTGCAACTGTTATGTCATCGCCGACATCAGGCTCATCAATTATTCTCCAGTAAACCACAGGATTCTGCCTGATTTTATCTTTTAAGGAATCATCTATAGGGTAACTGCCAAAATCATCATCGCCGTCATAACGCTCCACAAGCTCTTTTAAGAAATAATGATATGCCTCCATGTCCTGAGGCTTGCATCTGTATTTAGGAATTGTTCCACTAGGGTCGTTTCCTGTAACCCTGCACTCTTCTTTATCCTTCTGGTCCCATAAGGCGTAAGGCCACAAGATTGGGAGGATTGAAACCCCTGAACCGGATGCTTCATCTACCACATTATCTGTCATCGTGAAATCAAGCTCCCCTTTCGAAGGCTCTATTAAATCCCACATAAAATATTCCGATTCTATCTTTACGATTTTGATACCCAACTCTCTCAAATCTTCTGTACTTAGGCTGGCTATGTCATTTGATTTGTTAAAGTCTTCCGCAATCCCGAAGAATGGTATGGAGGGATATATTTCCATTCCTGCTACTTCGTTTACAGTTTCAACACATGCGTTGTTCTGGCATTCATAGCCAGTGAGACATGTCTTGTTTTGATACTGCTCATCAACACAGCATTCATAAGGACATGCTTCCAAGTCGCCCTCGCCTTCTGTAACGCAGCCGCTGATGAAAACGATTGCAATGACTGCTAATACTAAAACCATTGAACTGAGATATTTTGATTTCATTATAATCATGATTTATTTTCCTTAGAATTAAGTCTTCTGAACGCCCAGCGTGGGATTTGAACTTAAAAATCACATTTACAGACTATAAAGGATTAAAATTGCTAACGTTACAAGAATTATTGCTAACGACCAAAATAAAGGACTACCACAAGTTTTTGATTTTCTAGCTTCCTCTCTTGTGCTTATGTAAGCTATGTAAACCCAGACAGGCCCATACAAAGAAACAAAATCAAGTTGAACATTAAGAACATTTTTTGATACAATCGCTAGTAATAAAAGACAAACTACAGTTACCAAAGAAACTTTTGATTCATCTCT
Source organism: uncultured archaeon (assembly GCA_964606565.1). Lineage (GTDB taxonomy): Archaea > Aenigmatarchaeota > Aenigmatarchaeia > CG10238-14 > SCSR01 > JAUWZS01. The sequence continues at coordinate 4,594 of CAZSGV010000014.1, read as the reverse complement.
CATGCTAAAAATATAGAAAAATCAGAACAAAAATCTATCTGTTAAGCCTTAGGAACGCCCAGGGTGGGATTTGAACACACAAGGACCGAAGTCCGCTAGCTTAGCAGGCTAGTGCTCTACCGGATTAAGCGACCTGGGCTTTGCTTGCTGCATGATTAATTGCTTCGTTCTGGCTTAAATCTTTTCTTGATTTTACTCCGAATTTTAAATATTAATTCGTACATATTCATAATAAGATTATTGAAATAAGATTTGAGGAATCATCGAGGTGGAAATGTAATGCCTATAACTGTTAAAGACATTGGAAACATGTTTGGAAAGGATGTTTTCACAACAAAAGGGTTCTATGCTGGCAAAGTATCGGACATGGAATTCGACCTCTCGCGCTTCAAAGTGCGCTCGGTCGTGATCGAGGCTGCTAAGGGCGGGATGCTCGGACAGATGGTCGGCGGAAAGAAGGGAATAATCGTGCCTTATCCAATGATACAATCAGTCGGAGATGTTGTGCTCATAAAGCACATAACTAGCGCGTCTATGTCGGAAGAGTCAGAGGTCCCAGAGTAAAGGGCCTCTCCAAAACAAGCATCCAGAAACCCAAACTTCCTTCTTTTATTTAATATATTCTATTTTCTAAGATACACTATTCTATAAGACACGCTGTTTTCTAAGAAAATCTCTAAACTAAATTCTCAGCTGTATGCAAAAATCAAAAAAATAAAAAAATCACCAATCATCTTCTTCTTCGTCTAACATTGGATCCCATATGTTCTCGTCCATGAAACCCACCATGCCTTTTTTTTACCTCTGGCTTTTTTTAGTCCGTTTTTCCATTCGTTAGTTCGTTGCCCCCCGAAGAAAAATAAAAAGGGGGACGTGCAAAGATGTCCACCGTCCGTCTGACTTCTACAGTCTGGCTCTCGGCTTTTATCTTATGACGTCTATTCCCAAAGTCTGGCTGATCTCCTTGACAACCGGCTTCTCAAAGCTGACTGGTCCCAAGATGTATGGAGACTTTACACCAGTTATTATGCTGATGACTTGCACCTTGCCTTCGAATTCTGGCAAAATGCGAGCTCCCCAAAATACTTGTGCTGATGGGTCCAAATTCTGTGCTACTGCCTCTCCGATCGCGTTGACTTCGTCCAAGCGCAAGTCTGGCCCGCCTGTTATGTGTATCAGTGCGCCTGCTGCGCCTGTGTAATCGACTTCTAGCAACGGGTTCAGTAAAGCTTTGCTTATAGCATCTTTAGCACGATCGCTGCTGTTGCTCTCGCCAACACCGATTGCTGCAACGCCTCCAGTGTGCATTACAGCACGTACGTCTGCATAGTCCAGATTGACTAAGCTCGGGAGCGTAATCGTCTCGGTTATGCCTTTTACCATGCTTGCTATGAGTTCGTCAGCCACTCCAAACGCGTTCTGGATCGTCATGTTGCCTGCGTATTTCAACAGCTTGTCATTTTCGATGACAATGGCTGTATCGCATACTTGCCTCAATGATGCCAGGCCGTCCTCTGCTTTTGCAATGCGCGAGCCTTCAAGTTTGAAAGGCATTGTGACTACTGCAATCACGATTGCGCCTTGTTGCTTTGACATCTCACATACCACAGGTATGCTACCAGTGCCGGTTCCTTTTCCAAGACCGGCTACAGCGAACACGAGGTCTGCTCCTTCGATCGCGTCTTTGATCTCGTTCCTGCTTTCTTCAGCGCATTTTTTGCCAATCTCCGGATAGCCACCACATCCCAAACCGCGAGTAAGCTCTTTTCCAATCAATATCTTTTTGTCAGCCTTACCTACGGCCAAATGCTTAGCATCAGAGTTTAGCGAAACTGTGTACGCACCCCCTACTCCCATTTCTGTCAGTCTGGTAACTGCGTTCTGACCTGCGCCTCCGCAGCCGACCACGATTATCTTTGCCTTCTTGACTGAGAATCCGAACTCCTGCTCGGCCAGTTTGTAGTAGTCTACGTTAGCATAAGTAGCACCTGAAGTGCTTTCTAGTTTGAATTTAGTCTGTGGAGAATCTTCGCCAGTAGTTTTGCTTAGAGCGCTCTTTATTATCGAGTCCATGTTTTTTGCCTCCTTAATTTCATTTCCTCCATTTCATTCGTCTGTTTTACACCTATTTTATGCAAAACATATTTTGCATAATCGAAAACCGTTTATAAGGTCTTCAACTATTATATGTTTACAGGATTAGTTCAATAGAATTAACCGTACCTAAAACCTAAACCCAAAAACCTAATAACTCTTTCTTTTATTGTTAATAAATCGATTTATATACTTCTTTGTATATTTTTCTTAATTGTAAACAATATTATATACTATTTAGTTTGCAATGTTGTACGCACTGTCGTCTCGCTTTTCCGCTAAATATGTTCTTTAGAATATGCTTTAAATCACATATTTTGTGTCTTATTATCCTTTGAATCATATGTGTTATAGGATATATTATCCTAGACCCTTAGAACTGCGAAAAACCTCTTATCAGAGATGCTGCCAAAAACCGAGCACTTGCTCGATTTACAAAGATTTAAATATCGTCTGTTCGAATATTATGAAAGGTGTTAGAAGTGAAGGGTGAACGTTTTAATCTTGGCTGATCCTGACTTTTGTTTAGCCCCCACTGCACAAAGCACAATGACAGACTACTCATATCGCTATACATATTTCTACAAAAAACACACACATGGAGGTGCAATCGATGAAAGCTGATACAACAAAACAAGGTGAACGTCGGAACCTACGCTAAATCCGATATTGAATCCGACCCAGAAAGACGAAAAGCCATATTCAAGATACAGGCCGAAATAGTACGCTCTGCAAGGAAGTTCCTTGAAAGCGAAGGCTTCCTGGAAGTGCTTCCGCCCATATTTGAGACATTTACGGACACTGGAATAGGCGATGCAGAATTCTTCGAAATAGACTATTACGGAAAGCGCTATAAGCTGATGAGCGCATTGACTATCCACAAACCCATACTTGTGACGCAGCTGGGCGACATGTTCTCGTTCATGCCGTGCTCGAGAAAAGAGCAGGCCAAAGTGCGAGGCGTAAAACGGCATCTGGCACAGTTCTACCAAATCGAAGTGGAAATGGAAGGCGATTTCGCAAAAGCCATAGGAAAGCTGGAAAGCATAATAAAATACATCATAGACGAGGTCCGGACATCGTGTGAAAAGGAGCTCAAGCTTCTCGACCGGCAGCTGGACAGCCCAAAAACGCCGTTCAAGCGGATAACATACAAACAGGCGTTGAAAATGGCTGAGAGTTTTGGAATGCAAATCGACCCAAAGACAGGCGTGAGCTGGGATGTGGAAAAAGAGCTTTCCAAGCGTTTGGGAGAACCGTTCTTCATAACAAGGTTCCCAACAGCGATAATAGAAGACAGGGGATTCCTGTACAAAATCGATGGTGACACATTGCTGGATTTCGACCTGATACTGCCTGAAGGTCATGGTGAAGTGAGTTCTGGCAGCGAGCGGGAGTTTGAATATGACAAAATCGTGAAGACTATCGGGCCAGAACAAATAAATTCATTTAAGTCTTATTTAGAGATAATTAAATCAGGCATAAAGCCTACGGCCGGCTTTGGTATAGGCGTTGAACGGCTGACAAAGTTCATCTGCGGTCTGGAAGATATAGCAGAAACTTCGCCGTTCCCAAAAATACCTGGAGTTTCATAAAAAAGAGGAAATAAAGAGGAGAGAAGATGAAAATGAAAGAAAAACCAATCGGAGAAGGCGATTTCACAGAGGTAGCAGAGATTTTGCACGGAAAAAAGAGCGGTAGCATTAGTTTGCGCGGCTGGCTGGCCCATAAGCGATCTAGCGGTGGCATCCAGTTCCTTATACTCCGCGACCGCAGCGGATTCATACAATGCACACTGAGCAAAGACGTAGACGAAAAGCTGTTTGACAAAATCGAAGCGTTGCCAATAGAATCTGTTATTTCGATTGACGGTGAAGCAAAAGCAGACAAGCGTGCTCCTGGCGGGCATGAAGTTTCGATAAAGTCTATCGATGTGCTGTCTAAAGCTGAGCCTGATTGGCCGATCGCGAAGAAGAAGCACGGAACCGAATTTTTGCTTGATAAAAGACATTTGTGGTTGCGTAGCGAGAAGATGCAAGCCATGCTTCGCGTGCGGTCGAAACTCATGGAAGTCGCACGGCAGTGGCTTTTGGACCATGATTATCTTGAATTCCAATCACCGATTTTCATAACAGCTGCATGTGAAGGCGGATCAACGCTGTTCCCGGTCGAATATTTCGGCAAACAGGCATATTTGACTCAAAGCTGGCAGCTCTATGCGGAATCGGCAATATCAAGCATAGGAAAGATTTTCACACTTGCTCCCAGCTTCCGGGCAGAAAAATCACGCACACGAAGGCATCTCACAGAATATTGGCACTTGGAAGTTGAAGAGCCGTTCTGCGACCTGGCAGGCACAATGGCAATGCAAGAAGAGTTCGTGTCGCACATATGCCAGCAACTGGCAAAACAGATGCCCGAGGAGTTCAAGTTGTTCGGGCGCGACCCGAAAGAGCTTATGGCAGTAAAGCCGCCGTTCAAGCGGATAACGTACGACGAA
>CAZSGV010000013.1:0-11540 GCA_964606565.1 uncultured archaeon | reverse complement strand
TCTTGTCCAGCTACCCGGGTAGGATCATCGCGACAGACATAGTGAAATCGTCCGTGCCAATAACTGAATTCGAATTCAAACGCGGGGATTTGTTCTTGTTCGGGAACGAAAACAGAGGGTATCATAACAAATCTCTCAATCTGCATCCTGGCATAAAGGAGAATGTCGATTCAAGTGTCATAATTCCCATGCTCGGGAAAGTATACGAGTTGCCTGACAGAAATTCTGTTGTGCTTGACAACCACGGAAAGTACCCCAACCTAAATGTGGCAGCGTCTGCACATATTCTGATATATGAAACATTGAAACATCTTGGACATTTCGACAATTTCACTTTGCCATCTCCAGCATAGATTTTTGAGGTCACAGAATCTATCGCTATCAGCAATACACACTGGGCCCATCCTTTTATTTCGTGAGATTTCTAATTTTAACAGAGTTGTATGAAACAAAAAGACCGTTGGAAAAAATTATATGAAAAGAAAGATAGATATGGAACTGAGCCATGTCCTTTTGCAGTTATAGCGTTAGGATGGATGAAAAAAATAAAGGGAAATAATATTTTAGATCTGGGTAGCGGTGAAGGTAAAGATTCGATTTTCTTTGCAAAAAATGGTTATGAAGTGTTTTGTTTAGATTTCTCAGAAAGAGCAATTAACTCGTGTGAAGAAAGGGTTATCAAAAACAATTTACAGAAACTGGTCCACCCCATTCTTTACGATATATCCAAACCCCTAAAATTTGATGATGGAATATTTGATGCAGTTTTTGCTCATTTAGCACTACAGTATTTTGATGACGAAACAACTACTCGGATATTCACCGAAATTAGAAGAGTCTTAAAAACAGGTGGATTGTTGTTTGTTAAAGTAAAATCAACTGACGACCCACTCTATGGTAAAGGTAAAAAATTGGGTGATGATATTTTTGAGTTGGGGCATATAAGGCATTTCTTTAGTAAAAGATATTTAATAGAAAAATCTAAGGGGTTTAAGATTTTATTTATTAAGCAAACAGTAGATGAAACTGAATATGCTAAGAACTCGGTTAGTAAAAAATCAGTTTTCTGGGAATTAGTGGGTGAGAAAATATGAAAATGGGGGACTCTAAAGCCATCCCACTGGGCCCTATTCTGGAAGTAGGTCGTATTTTTCCGCCAATTCAGTGGTTTTATTGAAAGCATTCTTTAGTTTCTGTATGTTTTTAGGTTTCATTGAAGGGAAAAATATCACGTTATTGGATAGTTCGTGTGCTAATTTTTCCATACTGTTCAAAACCTCTATCTCTCTCTTTGCATCTTCAATGCAATCAACATCACTGCCTGTTTCCTTTGAATGCATTGTGGAAAAAATATTCATAAAAAGGTCGACGCATTTGTAATATTGTATCGTTTCCGATATACCGTAAGGGCTGTTCTTAATAATCTCATTTATACTACCGGGATGAAGACTATCGGTTCTGCGCAAGTGATATCTGAGATCCTCAAGTTGTCCGTACATACCTCTCATACTAGAAAGGACAAACAGTTCAGGGATATTGTCACGATTCGGGTCTCTGGTATCATCAAGAAAATATCCCAAGCGCGCTCTTAGGCGATAAATGATTCCAACAGCAGGAATCAAAAAACTATGCAAATCTCCTACGTAATCGTCAGCCAAGATAGATTCGGATACAGTGGTCATACAACCAGCACCTGTAATTAAGTTATACGAATTGAAGAAATTTATATTCACACTCATTAATGATTCCCTTTAAATCAAAAACGGGACCGACGACGGAAACCACTGCTGTTGCTTCTTCTTCGGCCTGCGCCTCTCCAGCCATTCATTCTTGGTCTTCGGTCATACCTGCGGACGTTCCTTCTGAAAGGCACGCGCTTGAACTGCGATACTTGCATCTTCTCTATGTCGTAGTCAAACAAGCCGATTATCCGTTTGAATGACGGATGGTCCTCCCTGCTCAAGAGCGAGATTGCCTTGCCTTTCTTGCCTGCCCTTGCGGTTCGGCCTATCCTGTTCGCGTAATCCTCTGCGTACTTTGGTACAGAATAGTTGAATATGTGGCTCACGCTCCTGACGTCCAGTCCCCTTGCAGCAACGTCAGTCGCGACAAGGAACCTGAATTTGCCCTTGTGAAACATGTCCATTACCCTTTCTCTCTTGGCCTGGGTCATACCGCCGTGCAGTGCTCCTGCATTAATATTGTTGTGTCTCAGGTTGCTAGACACAGCATCCACGTCCCTTCTTGAGTTGCAGAAGATTATGCCCAGCTCTGGTTGTTCATCATTTATAAGATGCACGAGCAGTGAAAACTTCTTAGCACGGTCGATGTCGCAGTAGTACTGCTTCAGCATGTCGTCCCGCACCTTGCTCGCTGTCTTTATCTTCTTCGCGTCCCTGGTGAAACGCTCCCTTATCCTCATCAGTGCAGACGGCATTGTCGCGCTGAACAGCAGGGTCTGCCTGTCCTTTGGCATGCTGCGAGCCACGAACTCGATGTCTTCGATGAAGCCCATGTTTATCATTTTGTCGGCCTCGTCGAGCACGAATATCCGTATGCTGTCTGTGCGGAGCGTTCCCCTGCGCATGTGGTCCATCACACGGCCAGGTGTGCCGACCACTATCTCGGCCCTTCTCAGCCCGTTCACCTGAGGCCCCATCGAAACCCCGCCATAGATAGTCTGGACGAACAGTCCTTTGCGCATCGAGAACTTCTTCAACTCGCCTGCTATCTGCAATGCAAGCTCCCTTGTCGGTGCAAGCACCATCGCTTGGATGCCTTTTCCGCGATCGACCTTCTCGACCATAGGTATTCCGAAGGCAGCGGTCTTGCCTGAGCCTGTCTCGGACTGGCCGATTACATCACAACCCTGTTTGATAAGAGGTATTGTCTCGTACTGTATTTTTGTGGGTGTCTCGTAGCCCATCTCATATAGCGAGCCCAGTATAGTCGGCTCTATATTCAAATCTTCAAATTTCATATCTTATCCTCCTTTGCTTCTTTTAGCTTTTCTTCTCAAAGCCACAGAAGCAATAGAATTAGTACCTCACGTCGGTGCCGTGTTTATTACGGCATATCAACACTGATGCAACCCATTTCGTGGTTAGCATCCGACTAACGCTATTTGTCACACACTCTGTACTTTGTCTTTTCTATTATCATGAAGATTAGTATTTAAAGCTTTATATCGGGCAGGCTTTGTGCAATAAGTCGTGTTTGTTTAAAAAGTGTTCAATCTAACTCAAATATTAAGAGAATTTATGGGCTAGTTCTACAGAATTAAAGGTATTTAAGATTTAGAAGTTTTTTCTATATTATGCCGGATATAAAGGAGATATTTGGTCCAATATATAGAGAAAATTATTCTCTTGATAGAATAGAATATCAAGATGGGTCAAGAGTAGAAGACCCCTTTGCAAGAGATATGGATGAAGAAGTGGATTATACAAGAAACTGTCCCATTGATTATCAAAGAGTGTATATAGACCGATTGGTTACTCTTGAAGCGTCTAGAAAGATAGTTAATGAGACATTTGATTTCGAATCTGTGGATAATGGCGCAGAATTCGGCTGCGGTATTTACGGATGGCTTTATAATTATCTTTTGCCTAGCGGAGTCAGATGGAAACAGTTCGACATAAACCCAAAGGCAGTAGATCACAATAGGAACTATACAAAAAGTATCTTTGGGAAAGAACCAGCGATTGACATAGGAAACGTATATGAGATGCCGCTCAAGGATTCATCTGTTAATGTGATTGCTGGGTTAAGTTGCTGGGATTCGATTGGTTTTTTTGAAGAGGCCATAAAAGAGGTAGATAGGTGTCTGGAGCCTGGCGGTCATTTTGTTCATTATCAGGATATTGGTGTGCCTGACAAAGTGTTTATAATTGCCGAAGCAAAGAAACGAATTGAGAGGGGTTTGGTTTCTGATGTCCCTATAGATATCTATGCTCAGACAGTCCCTGTTGCCGATATCCTAGGTCTTTTCAGAAAAGAGTATTATTTCGTTTCTATCGATTCCATAGAGTTTGGTTTAGTGAGGTTTGGTGAATACATGACAAGACACCTAGCAAGTCTCTTTGAGGATAATGGATACAAAATAATTGTTTCTGATGAGGCAGGAAGTGAAGTGCTTGTTAAGGAGGATGAAATCAAACGATTGATTAAAAGACATAGATACGAATATGCTCTTCCTGAAAACTCTTATCTAAGTGCGTATGGTAAGACAATATCCAGACATGACCCATTCATACCAAAGGGTTACGTCAAGCAGCAATCATTCATGGACGTTTTAGTAGCTCAGAAACCTGAATAGCTCATTAAACTTTCTTCTATATTGTTTTGTTAAAAGTACTAAAAGTGTTTAAAAAGTCCCCCGATTTTACCACTTTTTAAACAAAGCCTATCGGGCAGTTTCTAGACATCACTCGTTAACAGTATGTACTGGGCCCATTCTTTTTAATTTTTAAAAGCCAATCTTATTTTTAATGAGATTAGTCAAAATACGCCCGAAAAGGAGTATCAGCGGCTTGATTAAATTTTTTTCGCCTGTATATGTTGCACTCGCATTGCTGCTTATCGGATATTTCTATGGACTAATCGAAACGATTATGTTCGCATTCTTTTTAATCTACGGCATAGTTGTTCTTTCAACTGGCTTGGTCTTACAAGAGCGCTATCCTTATTTATTTCCATATTTGGGCAGAAACATGTACCATTCGTTTGGCGGGATATTGATCGTGGTCGCTGGCATGTTCTTTATCGAATTTACTCCGCTTCTTTTAATCATTTCCTGCATCTTGGCTATGTTCTTTGTTGGCTGGCTGTTGGAACACGCGGGTGTGGAGACAATGTTTGCTAAAAGTTATACGCTAAAGCGTGTGAAAGATTTTTCAAAGTCCTCGCATTACGAGTCTGGAACTTATTGGCTTTTTTCCTGCTTGATGCTGTTGCTGTTTTTCGATATCAACATAGCATACGCATCAATTTTGATTTTGGCTATTGGCGACACTGCGGCCGGATATGTCGGCAGGAATATAGGAAGAACAAAACATTGGTTTAATCCGAAAAAAACGTTCGAAGGCAGTCTTGCTTTTTTCGCAACTGCTACATTTGCAGCGATGTTGTTTGTTTCAACACCAACGGCATTGCTTACCGCATTTTTTGTTTCAATAGTTGAATCTCTGCCATTGAAAATAAACGACAACCTGACTGTGCCTCTTTCTGCTGGAGTTATATTACATCTGATCAGCTTGATTTAAAAAGTCAGCCAGCCGCCGTCCACGAAAATCGTCTCGCCTGTCACATAGCTTGCTTCGTCTGATGCGAAGAAAGCAACAACATTCGCTATTTCTTCAGGCTCGCCCATCCTGCCCAACGGAATGCGTGCAATGATTTCTTTGAGCTGTTTCGGATCGCTTTCGACCTGCTTGGTCATAACTGTCTTTATCGCGCCGGGCCCAACGGAATTCACGTTTATCTTATACGGTGCCAGTTCGAGTGCCATCTGTTTTGTCAGCTCGATCACGCCAGCTTTTGCAGCGCAATAATGCGCAAGGTTGTGAAACCCGATAAAGCCGGCAATAGAGGATATGTTTATTATTTTTCCGCCATCACCCTGTTTAATCATCTGCCGGGCCGCGGCCTGCGAACACATGAACACGCCTTTCAAATCAACAGCCATCAAAGAATCCCACTGTTCCTCCTTCAAATCCAGAAAGTTTGCATAGCTAATCACGCCGGCGTTGTTAACAAATATGTCCAGACTACCGAACTCTTTTACTGCAGCATTCACGAGTTTTTTTGCAGTTTTTGGATTTGACACATCGCCTTCTACGGCAATTGCCTTTCCGCCTGATCTTTTAATTTCGTCCGCTACTTTTTGCGCGCTTTCCTTTTTTCTGCTGTTCACTACAACAGATGCGCCTTCTTTTGCGAACTTTATTGCGATTGCCCGACCGATGCCGCGCGACGAGCCTGTCACAACTGCGACTTTACCTCCCAGTTTCATAAATAAAATATTCGCGTTGCTCGAATTAATTCTTTTCTCTCAAGTGTTCTAGAAAATGTTTATTTACCCTATTCTTCATATTCTATTTATGGCAAAGAGAAAAAAAATGGACACAAAGATGTTAATCATAGCCGTAGTGTTGGTTTTGGCGGCCGTGCTTGTACTGTCTGGTGGGGGACTCCCTGGTTTAACCACAACTACAACCATAGCATCCCAAACAACCACAACTATTGCCCCGACCACTACTACAACCGTCGCTGGTGATACATGCGATGATGTATGTTTAGCCGCGGACTATTCTCAAGGGACATGCAGACCTGCGTGCCTTGGATACGAAATAAGAAGCGATGAATCCGGGAGCGATTGTGCGGACATTCAGAAGTGTTGCTGTAAGAGATAACTTTTTGAATTTTTTATTTTCACACTTCTGTTTACTTTTGTTTTTTACAAACCGAGATATCTATATGCCAGAATAGCTATTCCTAAAATCCAGCAATAATATGCGAAAAGATAGAATTTTCCTTTTTTCAAAACATCGCGCAAGAATTTGAGCGAAAGATATCCCACGACTGCTGCGATCGCCGTTCCCACAACCATTTCAAAACTTATCACGCTAAGATCCAAAACCGTTGCCCTATACAATTCGAACATGTTCGCACCGATTATTGCCGGGATTGCGAGCAGGAAGGAAAATGTAAATGCTTGTTGCCTGTCAATACCTTTGAACAACGCTGATGATATTGTGAATCCACTCCGCGAAATACCCGGGATAATCGAGACTGCTTGTGAAATTCCGATAAACAAAGCGTTCTTTGGGTTTAATTCCTGTCCGTTTCTGAAAAATTTTGTGGCGTATAGCACGCACCCTGCAGCTATCAGAGATGCACCAACTGCAGGAAGACTATTGAAAAGCGGTGCAATCAAATCGTAGAAAAAGAATCCTGCCAGAGCGATAGGAATAGTTGCAAGCAAGATTAGCATGCCCAGTCTCATATCATCGGAGTTGAAATCCATTCTTAGCGCTGCCAAGACTATTTTCAAAATGTCCTTCCAGAAAAACGCAAACACCGCTAACAGAGTGCCGCCATGAAGCATCACATCAAACAACAACGGCACTTGCATTCCCAAAACCTGCTGGACGATGACGAGGTGGCCCGAGCTGGAAATGGGAAACCATTCCGTAATGCCCTGAACGAGACCTAGAAGGGCTGCTTCGAAAAGATTTACCATAAATTTTATTATCTTAATGCTTTAATTAAAAGTTTCCCAAAGGGGCCTTTTTATATAAACATATAAAATATATAAAAACAATATTTCATATAAATAATACAGATGAAATAATTAAGAACAAAAAAAAGGATATTAATAATAGGAATGTTGTGAGAAACTATGAAGAACGAAAAGACCACTATTCAGATATCAACGGAACTTAGGCAGAAGCTAAAGCTTTTAGCAGTGTCGAAGAATAGTAATTACGAGAATCTGTTGGACGAGCTGGTCGTAAAAGAGCTTTCTAAAATGAACTTGGACGGGTTTGCAAAGAAATCAAAGGTGAAGAAGAAATGAAAACCATGATAAACCGGGTGACTATGCAAGGTTTTAAGAGCTTTAATAGGCGCGTGAGCGTGCCCTTGCTTGATGGTTTCAATATTTTTTGCGGTCCGAACGGCGTTGGCAAAAGCAATATCGTTGATGCTGTGTGCTTCGTGCTTGGCCGCACGAGCGCGAAAAGCATGCGAGCAGGCAGACTGCATGAACTAATTTTCCATGGGGGAGATGGAAAGGCTGCAGCAAAGCAGGCTGTAGTTACGCTATATCTTGATAACGCCAACAGAGCCTTCAAATTCGATGATGATGAGGTTTCCATAACGCGCAAAGTCAACAAAAGGGGCGTTTCTGTGTATAAGCTAAACGGCCGTACGACCACGCGGCAAAAAGTGCTTGAAGCGCTTTCAGCTGTGCGCATATATCCAGATGGCCACAATATCGTGATGCAAGGCGATATAACGCAAATTATTGAGATGAACCCAATCGAGCGACGGGGAATGATAGACGAGATATCCGGGATAGCCGAATACAATGACAAAAAACAGAGGGCTGGACGGGATTTGGAAAAAGTCGACCAAAAGCTCCGCGAAGCAGAGATACTCATAAGCGAGAGATATGATCGTTTTAAGCGCTTAGAGCAGGAGCACAATGCGGCTATAAGATACCAGAACCTGCAAAAGCAGCTGGCATTGATGCGTGCGTCACTGGCGCATAAAAAAGTAAAAGAATTCGAAGCGAAGATAAAGAAAATCGAGGAAGACGTTGAACGCAAACAGGTACAAAGTGAGCAGGCTGATTCTAGAATAGAAAAGTTGGAAGCCGACATTGACCAGCGGGAAGAGAACATGCGAGACATAGCGGACAGTCTTATCGAAATGTCCAAGCGTGTGGGCGAGGAGAAGAAGGTCTCCGAACTCCGTTCGAAAATGCTTGTCGCAAAAAACCAGATAAACTCGAACATGCGCGAGATCGACAGGCTGACAGCGCTGACAGACAAGCTTGAGGCGTTTGCATCAAGAAAAGCCGAGGTCTCAGGCCAGATGCCACGAGCTGTGCGGGCCATTCTTAAGTTGAAGCTCCGCGGAGTGCATGGTGTTGTAAGGGATTTGGTTGACATTCCGGAGAAGTATGCTGTTGCTATCGAGATTGCAGCAGGAAGGCATTTGAATGATATTGTTGTTGAGAATGACGATGTGGCAAGTTATTGCATAGACTATCTGAAAAAAGAAAAAATCGGGCGCGCTACTTTCCTGCCTCTCAACAAAATCAGACCGGCTCTATTCAAAAACACGAAAATCCTTAACAAGCCGGGCGTTATAGGAATTGCTTCCAAGCTTATAAAATACAATACGAAATTCATGCGGGCAACAGAATTCGTTTTCGGCCGCACGCTTGTTGTCAAGGATCTGGGCATAGCACGCGCGCTTGGCGTAGGATCGGCTCGCATGGTCACGCTCGACGGTGCATTGATTGAACTTTCGGGCGCTATGATCGGTGGACATTATATAAGAAAGCACCCAAAGACCATTTCCACATTAACTTCAAAAGAAATCGACCAATATGCGCAGCAAAGAAAAAGGCTTGAGGAAGAAGTCAAGGTCATGCAGGCAGATCTGCAAGATATGGAGAAACAACTGAAAAAATATGCAAAATCCGAATCTGTCAAGGAAGTCGTTGACCTTGAAAAAATCCGCGTGAGTTCGGAGCGCGAGATGGACGAGCTGCGCACAAAGCGCAAGCAGGCGTACGAGCGCAAGGTCAAAATGCAGACAGATTTGAACAGGCTGAACATAGAAAAGGCCAAGATAGAGGCAGAGCTGAAGAACGCAAAAATAGAAGTCAGCCGATATGGCGAAATGGAATACATAGATGACACTGTTGCAGCTTTGCAAAAATTCATACGAAAAACCGCAGACGAAATTCAAAGCATAGGTCTAGTGAACATGAAAGCAATCGAAGAATACGAGCTTTTCCGATCACAGTTCGACGAATACAAAAAGAAATATGAAAAAATCTTGGAGGAAAAGAAAGCCGTGCTCAGCATGATAGAGGAAATAGAGAGCAAGCGTATGGAAGTTTTTTACAATTGCCTAAAAATCATCAGCCAGCATTTCAGCAACATGTTCAGCAAAATGACAAATGGCACAGCTTCGCTGCAGCTTGAAGACCAATCAAATTTAGAAAGCGGACTGCTGATACAAGCAAATCCAGGAGGAAAACGCATGTTGAACATAGACTCGATGTCTGGCGGAGAGAAGACGCTCACAGCACTCGCATTCATTTTTGCAATACAGAAGTACAAACCCGCACCGTTCTACATACTCGACGAGGTAGATGCAGCGCTTGACAAGGAAAACAGCCAGCGTATCGCAGAGCTGATGAAATCGCTCTCAACAAACGAGCAGATCATAATGATCACGCATAATGACATGACAATAAAACACGGTGACCGTGTGTACGGAATGACAATGGAACGCGGCGAATCGAAGATATTAGGTATTGAGATGCCAAAGAGTTAAAATTAAAAATGCGCGGCGATCGAAATGGTAGAAGAAGAAAATCTTTTGAAAATGATACTTGAGAAAGAAAGCTGGGAAGAGATAATCTATCAGATTGTCAGCCTCGAGCAGATCGACCCATGGAATGTTGACTTGGTCAAGCTTACAGAAGGTTTCCTGCGTTTTATTCGCTCGTCCAAGCAGCTTGATTTCCGCATACCTGCAAAGATTATTTTTGTGGCTGCCATCTTGCTGCGGCTGAAGTCTAACTACCTTTCAATCTTTGAAGAGCAGTCTGCAGTGGAAGAAGTGCTAGAACAGGAAAAACCGTTTGTGGATTTAGGCATTGATCCAAACATGGTCAAGCTCGGCTTGCCGATGAAGCGAATTCCAAAGCGACAAGTTACAATGGACGAATTAATAGTTTCGTTGAAGAAAGCGCTTACCGTGCGTGAAAGAAAAGTCGAGAGAAAGCATCGCATCCGTGCCCGGCTGCGAGCCGAACTACGCGCGGAAGAGGACATAACAAAACGCATAGAGAAAATCATGGCTGACATAGAGCGCCGCATGCAAATCGCTGGCAAAGGAAAACTAAAATTCAGGGACCTTGTTGAAAAATGGGAACGCTCCGAAGTCGTCGACCATTTCATACCGATCCTGCATCTCGAAAAAAATCAAAAAATATCCACTGAGCAAGAAGAATTTTTCAAGGAAATCCTAATTAGCAAGCAAACAGAAATAATATAGACTTATAAAAAAGTCCTGCCAATTCTAAATCATGGAAAAAGGGGAATTACTGAAGATTTTTGCATTCATCATAGTGTGTCAATTGGCTGGGATTATTGGTTCAGTTTTCACTTTTTCGTCAATAGATATATGGTACGCATCGCTTCAGAGACCGAGTTTTTCACCACCAAATTGGATATTTGGTCCGGTCTGGTTAACGCTTTATACAATGATGGGTGTATCCGCATATCTAATTTGGAAAAGGGGGTGGAAAAATAAAGAAGTCCAAAAGTCATTGTACATATTCTCTATACAACTGATTTTGAATTCTATATGGTCTTTCTTATTTTTTGGATTAAACAATCTTCTTTTGGCGCTTTTTGAAATCATCATCCTTTGGGTATTCATCATCTTGACTATATTCAAATTCTACAAGATTGACAAGAGTTCTGCGTGGCTGCTCGTTCCATATTTGCTTTGGGTAAGCTTTGCCATGATATTGAATTACTATTTCTGGATGTTGAATGTATGAGACTAGATTTTTTTCTCACTCCACGATTCAACAACTTCTTCAAGGAAATTCTAATTAGCAAAGCCGCAAGGTGAATTTTAACAACAATCAAGAGCTTGATTCATATAGTCTGATGGTAATAAAGTCAAGGTGTCTCCTACACCATCCAATTCCCTGATATGTTCAAAATTAATCTTTCTTATATCCTCGCAAGTATCTGCTTCAACTTTTACAAGATAATGAT
>CAZSGV010000012.1:0-12247 GCA_964606565.1 uncultured archaeon | reverse complement strand
ATGGAGGTAGATGATTGATGGTTCAAATTGGACAAATCGGAGGACAGCCTGTTTTAATTTTACCCGAGGGCACTCTGCGACAGCAAGGAAAGGGTGCACAGGGATCGAACATAGCAGCTGCAAAAGCGGTTGCAGACGCTGTGCGCACGACCTTGGGCCCGAAAGGAATGGACAAGATGCTTGTGGACAGCATGGGAGATATTGTTATAACGAACGACGGCGTTACGATTCTTGAGGAAATGGAAATCGAGCATCCGGCTGCAAAAATGATGGTTGATGTTGCAAAAACGCAGAACGAAGAAGTCGGTGACGGAACAACAACGGCTGTTGTGATTGCTGGCGAGCTTTTGAAAAAGGCCGGCGAGCTGTTGGAACAAGAAATACATCCTACTGTTATCACACGCGGATTCAAGCTGGCAAAAGACCAAGCATTGAAGATTTTGGACGAGATTTCAAAGCCTGTTGGTTTGAACGATGTTGAGATGCTGAAAAAGATTGCGCTGACAAGCATGAGCGGAAAGAGCATGGAAAGAGCGTCTCCGATTCTTGCGGACATTGTTGTAAAGTCTGTGACAGAAGTTGCCGAGGAGCAAAACGGAAAGATTTCAGTTGACACAGACGACATAAAGCGCGAGAAGAAGCATGGTGGTTCTTCTGAAGATACGGAATTGATAAGAGGGCTGGTGTTGGACAAGGAAGTTGTTCATCCCGGAATGCCCAAGCAGGTGAAAGATGCAAAGATTGCATTGTTGGATGTTGCGCTGGAGATAAAAGAGACGGAAACGGATGCGCAGATTCGAATCACAGCGCCTGAGCAGATGCAAGCATTTGTTGAACAAGAGCAGCGCATGCTGAGGCAGATGGTTGAAAAGGTCATCGCCAGCGGCGCGAACGTGTTGTTCTTGCAGAAGGGCGTCGACGATATTGCACAGCATTATCTTTCTAAGAAAGGCATACTTGCAGCCAGACGCGTGAAAAAATCAGATATGGAAAAGCTGGCAAAGGCAACTGGCGGAAGGATTGTGACAAGCCTGGACGATCTGCGCGCAGAGGATTTGGGTTATGCGCGCGTTGTTGAGGAAGAGAAACTTGGCGGGGACGAAATGATTTTCGTGCGGGATTGTAAGAACCCGAAAGCAGTTACGATTTTGGTGCGCGGAAGCACTGACCATGTTGTAGACGAAGTTGACCGTTCGGTGGAAGATGCAGTTGGAGCGGTCGCGTCAGCAGTGGAAAATGGAAAGATCGTTTATGGTGCAGGCTCTCCTGAAGCAGAGCTTTCAAGGCGCATAAGGAAATTTGCAGAAGGCTTTTCTGGCAGGGAACAGCTAGCAATACAGGCATTCGCAGAAGCAATGGAAGTTATTCCTCGTGGACTTGCGGAGAATGCTGGGCTGGACCCGATTGATATTTTGGTTGAATTGAGGGCTGCGCACGAGCAAGGCAACATAAGCTTTGGTGTTGGCATAGACAATGGCAAAGTGGAAGATGCTGCTGCGATAGGCGTGGTCGAGCCACTGAAAGTGAAGACGCAGGCAATAAAGTCAGCGTCCGAAGCAGCGGAAATGATATTGAGGATTGATGATGTCATTTCAGCAAGCAGGCTGAGCAGGGGCGGAGGAGGCGGAATGCCGCAAATGCCTCCTGGCATGCCTGGATATTAATTCTCTTGTTTTTTTCTTTTTTATTTTTGAAGCACTCAATTTAATCAATGGAACCTCTGACAATTCTGTTGTATGCATCGCTTGTGCTAGTGGGATTTATCTTTCAGAGTCTGTTGCATGGCGGCGTGCGGCTTCTTGTCTATCCGCTTTCGTTTGTACTTGGCGTTGTTGTCGGCTCTAATTTTGGTTCGTATGCTGTGCATGCGCTTTCTTTCAATGTTGGCATGGTGTCTAGAGCAGCTATGGGCGGTTATTGGCATTGCGTGCTGATTGAGGGCGCGTGTTTGGTATTTGGCATTGCTGTCGGATTCTATCTCATTTGAAAAGGATTTGAAAACTAGGCAGGGTGAAAGTTTATTTACCTAGTTTAAGAAATTTATTATAGCAAGTAGAAAAGATGTATATAGAGTTATCTGTATATTGGTGACAAAATGGCTGAAGCAGAAGAATTTGAACTTATTCCTATATCGCCACTGCGCAGGCTGGAGCGCCGGCTGGAAAAGATGGAAAGTACGAAAGGCGTAGATGTAAAAGAATTTTTCAACCAGCTTGTCGAAATCGTGCGTATGAACCAGTCGCTGGTCGATGAGCTTGCGAAGGCGAACGACGCGATGCGGATTGAAATATCAAAATTACCTGGAAGGCTCGACGACTTGATAAATAACCTGAATGAATTGATTTCGTTTATCAAGGCATCTGCTGGTGCTGAGGCTGCGGAAGCTGCGACCGGCGGCGCTAATTTGGAGCCGCTGCTTAAGAAGATGGACGCGCTCATCGAAGGCAATAAAAAAATCGCGCAGAGCAACGAGGCTGTGATGGCATCGGTCGACCAGCTTTTTATGAAAATGAAAAAGCCGGGCTTGGGCGTGGGCAGAAGGATGCCGAGACGAAGACTGCCACCGTTAAGGAAAATATCAGAATAAATCCTGAAAAACCCGAATCAAATAAAATAAGTCCTATAAAACACTAAATTAAACTATGGTCAGCGCTATGCATAGATTTCTTGGAAACAAGGCAATCTCAGAAGTCATTTCTGTACTTTTGATAGTGCTTATGGGAATCTCTCTTGTCGGTACTGCTTATATGTGGGGCATGCCGATGATCTCAAAAAGACAGGACGCAGCAAGGATGGACCGCTTGTATAGTTATTTTGACAGGAGCAACTCGAACTCGCTTGTGAGAAAGATAGAGTTTATTGCAAAGAACGGCGGCGAAGATACATTCACTTCTGATGTCGATGGGCTTTGGACTTTTCACGAATATAGCGAGGGTAATGAGAACAACAACTCGATCGAATTCCTTACTTTCAGCCGGGTCTCAAGCATAGCTGTGCTGGGCGACTGGGTCGCGCTCACGCCCGGAGGGAGTTGCCCGCCTGAAGGAGGGCTTGTGGGCATAGACGGGTCGTCTGTAACATGCGCAAAAGCCGAGTCATTTGAAGACGGGTTCAATATCGTTTACCGCATCTGGTTCAGAGAGCTTTCCGAAACCACTGGTACCAAGGCATACAAAATAAACCTTGTAAAGCATCCAAGCGGCCAGCTTTCATCCACTTCGACAAGAGTGAGGATATCAAGAGAGGATGTCACATCGCAGGATCAAAACGGGAAAACGTTAATTATAACAGAAATAAAAATTCTTTTAGTATGAAGATTTTGAATAGCATATTGGTCAGCATATCTTTGAGCGATGCAGGCCAGTCGTACATCGTGCAGTTCGTGTTGTTTTTCTTGATAGGCCTGGCGCTTTTTATGGGGCTCGGGAATTTTTTCAGCGTACAGTATCAGCTCATGCGCAGGGACACAGCAGACATCTCGATCGAGATGATAAACGGATATCTTTCTTCCCTTGCTGTCGCGTCTGTTGACAGCTGTATGCAATGCGGGGTTGTTGAAAACAGTGTGCAGATAAGCAATACCACTGCCGGGTATTTTCTTGAAGTCGAACTTGGCGATAACGGACTGACTGTTTCCACTGCGCCTGCCGAGAAAGAGCATACGTCTTCCATCAACAACCTGAACCACAGCGTTTCGCTTAATGGCTCTGCACCGTCGATTAGACCAATAAATTTAACATATGACAGAAACCAAAATAAATTAGAGATAAGATGATTGGAAAAAAAGTTTTGGACAATTTGGTGCGCGGATATAAAATCCTGAGTAGCGGCAAGGTCGAAGAGTCGCCAGTACCTGTCGAGATAGTTGGCCAGTCGCCGATTCCACTCGCAGCTGTGAAAAAGAAAGAAGAGGAAACATTTGAAAGTCTGGAAGAGCAGGCTGAAAAAAGAGGAGCAAAAATAGTGGAAGTCAGAGGCATTGAGATACCAGAGTTCAAACCAAGACAAGTGCGGCTCGCGAAGATTAAACCAGAAGAAGAAAAGACAATAAGGATAACTTATCCCTTGATACCGGCCAGGCCGAAAAAAGGAGAGCCTGTTTTTGCGTATGCAATGATATTTTGGGACGAGCGGGCGAACAAGTACGTGTATCAATTGGTTGAACCAGAACTTTCTTTAAAACTGAGGGAAATATTGGACAAGATAAAAGATCTGCTTGAGCAGAGGCTTGATGTTGATTTTTCCAAACTGAAAAAGTTCGATGCAATGGAATATCTCAAAAAACAAGTTAACGAGCTTATAGACTATTTCGGATTCAGGATAAACGAGACTGAAAAAAGGATTTTGCGGTATTACATTGAGCGGGATTTTGTCGGGCTTGGCATAATAGAGCCAATTATACGGGACGACAACATCGAAGATATAAGCTGCGACGGCGTTGGTATACCTTTGTTCGTTTTCCACAGGAACCCGAAGCTCGGCTCGATGGTCACGAACATAGCCTATAAGGATGAGAACGAGTTGGACTCTTTTGTCACACGTCTTTCCCAACTTTGCGGTAAGACCATTTCAGTGGCCGATCCGCTCATAGACGGCTCGTTGCCAGACGGCAGCAGGCTTCAGGCAACGCTTGCAACTGACATTGCCAGACGCGGGAGCAATTTTACAATACGAAAATTCACCAAGGCACCGCTGACGCCTGTACATCTTCTTAATTATAACACGCTTGACGTAAAGATGATGGCATATCTGTGGTTTATTACTGATCACGGGGCTAGCGTAATCGTGTCTGGGGGCACAGCCTCAGGTAAGACATCTTTGCTCAACGTACTTTCGCTTTTCATACGGAAGGACAAGAAGATTGTCTCGATTGAGGACACAGCAGAGCTCAGGCTTCCGCATCCGCACTGGGTACCAACAGTAGCACGGTCTCCTATGTCTGAAGAGGGAGAAGTGAAAAGAGGGGAGGTGGATCTTTTTGACCTTTTGAGAGAGAGCTTCAGGCAAAGGCCGGACTATATAATAGTGGGCGAAGTGCGCGGCCGCGAGGCATACATACTCTTCCAGCAAATGGCCACCGGACATCCGTCGCTGTCGACAATACACGCAGAAAACATGCCAAAGCTCATCGACAGGTTGACTACTCCGCCGATCTCGCTGCCGCCAGGGCTTGTGGGCAGCATAGATTTGATAATATTCCTCGCACGTATGAACTACAAAGGCAATTTCGTGAGGCGTGCAAATGAGATTATAGAAATGATAGAATATGATGCTGAGAAGAAAAGGCCTGTTATAAACAAGGTTTTCAAATGGAATCCGGAAAACGACAAGTTCACTTCTGACAAGAAAAGCATCATACTAAAAAAGATTGCAGAGAGGATTGGAATGAAAGACAAAGAAATAGAAGACGAGCTTGAAAGGCGGATGATGGTTTTGAGCTGGATGAAAGAAAACAACATCTTGGATTTCAGAAATGTAAACAAGGTGATAAACATGTATTACAATTATCCGCAGCGCACTATTTCGATGGTAATGGAACGCATGTAATTGGTGTAAAATGCAAAATTATATTAAAAATTATTATATCAAATGGTTGATGTATGAATGGGATTTTATAACAAGATATCTTTTAGGGTGTTCAGCCAGGTCAGTGAACTTATTTCATATTATTTTTCCGATGTCAAGCTGAACCTTAAGAAAGCCAGGATAAGGTTGTCTCTGCAAGAGTACATAAGCATAGCCGTAATGACAGGGTTCATTATCTTCATAGTGAGTTTTCCCATTCTGTCCTTCCTTTTCGCTTTTGTTTTCCAGACTTTCTTGTTCAGCTTCGTAAGTTCGTTCACAGTTGCCATACTTCTGACAATCGGAGTTTTTTTGCTTTTTATGAACTATCCGAAGCTGATTATCAGAGAAAAAGCAAAACATATAGATAATGCGTTGCCGTTTGCAGCGCTTTATCTTTCGACAATCGCAAGCTCCAAGCTGCCGGTGCACAAGATTTTTGAGATATTTTCCAAATTCAGCGAATATGGGGAGCTCACAGATGAAATAAAGTCAATAACGAATGATATGGATGTTTTTGGACTTGATGTGATCACAGCGCTTGAGCGGTCTGTGGAGCGCTCGCCGTCAAAGATGTTCAAAGAGATGGTCTGGGGGATGCTGTCGACCATACGCTCAGGCGGCGACCTGGGAATATATCTGAAAGAAACAGCCGTGAACATGGTGAATGAATACAGAAGAAAACTGTACGAGTTTTCACACCAGCTGACGATCTATATAGAAGTATACCTTACAACAATAGTTCTCGGAGCAATATTTTTCACAATATTGACATCGATAATGTCTGGCATAGCACAGGCAGGCACATCGAACATAATCGTAGTGCAGTTCCTTCTAATCTTCGTTTTTATGCCGCTTATCTCAACGCTTTTCATTCTGCTAATAAAATCGATAACTCCCGGAGGGGAATAAGATGGATAAGAAATCGCAAGGAGCAAACCCCAAACCAAAGCCGGTGCGCAAAAAAACGCCAGAAATCAAAATAACATCAAAAATCAAACTGGAACTGACCATGGAAATAAGGATATTAATTACCACTTTGGCTGTTTCGATTATTTTCTTGATAGTCGCGGGTTTGACAAAGAACTTGGGCATAATCGCAAACGCAATTCTGATGTCGACTTTCATTGTGGCAGTGCCCCAGTTCTTCTTTTTGTACGAGAAATATAGGCGCTTGAAATACATGGAAGAGAGGTTCCCGATTTTCTTGCGGGATATAATCGAGTCATTGCGTTCGGGCGTACCCTTGCACAAAGCAATAATAGCAGGCAGCAAGTTTGACTACGGGAAGCTTTCTGCAGAAATCAAAAAGATGGCGAACCAGCTGACGTGGGGACGGCCATTGGATAAGGTGCTGGACCAGTTTGCAGACCGCGTCAAGCACAGCAAACGACTTTATACAAACATCAAAATAATACGTGAGGCTCATTTGTCCGGCGGCGATGTGGTTTCTACTCTTGAAGCAGTCGCAAACAATTCGAATATACTGGAAGAATCTGAAAAGGAACGGCGGACCATGTTGAACCAGTACGTTGTCCTTATGTATGGCATATCATTTATCTTCTTGGGAATAGTTGTCGCAATAAACAACTTGATGGTGCCGATATTCGAAGTTTCAAGCGCTACAATCGGTGGCGGCGAGGTGCTTGGGATAACCAATCCATGCTTTTCTTGCTTCGGATTCTCATGCGGGGTGTGCGGACTTTTTGAAGGCACTTCCAGATACATATTTTCGATAGACCCCACCACAATCGCTTCGTACTACATCTCTCTTTTCTTCTTCATGAGCATCATGCAATCGATATTTTCCGGGCTTGTTGCAGGTCAGATTGGCGAAAACTCTGTGACAGCTGGGATAAAGCACAGCCTTGTGCTGACGTCGATAACGTTCGGCGCGTTTTATCTTTTGATTTATCTTGGGCTTTTGGGTGTCTGAATTAATGAAACGGATGGATCAAATGGGAAAAATAAAAAAAATGAAAAGTCTGAAAGGCCAGTTCAATGTCGAGTTCTTCACAGTGCTTATACTTTTTGTAGGATTTGCGGCATACTTCTCGATGAGGCTGGTCGAGATCCGTCCCATTTATATCAGAGAGGTGCGACAGGCGATTATCCGCTCTGAAGCTTACAGGCTAAGCGAGATGATCATCAACGATCCAGGCTACCCTTTGGACTGGGACACACTTGTTGGTACACCCAACGATGACGAAATAAAGCGCATGGGGATGCTAGACCATTCAAGGAACAAGACAAACCTTTTATCCGAACAAAAAATAAGCGCGTTTAGCATTTTGTGCAGTGAAGGCGCTGAATACGATAAAACCAAGAGTCTTATTGGTGCAGAGCATGATTTTTCAATAATATTGACTGAAAGACCCAGCGGGCTGATAAGGATAGATTGCGCTTCTCCGGAATTCGGGGAAAACGCGGCACTGGTAAGCAGATTGATTTTGTTCGACTCGGGCAGCGACGGCGAATTTGAATATGGTGAGTTGATAGTCCAGGTCTGGTGACTCGATGGGAATCAAAGTAAATAAAAAAGGAGTAGTCAACGTTTTGGAATTGACAATAGTCATTATAACGCTTTTCGTATCGTTCAGTATATTCTTCCCACGAGCCGATTATAAAAACAGATGGGAAGACGCATATACGATTTTAAAGGCCAGGGACACAATACTCTTGCTTGAAAGAGCGGGGAATTTGCATACATACGCATTTGATTTGGAACTGGTTGAGAATTTTTTTGAAACGCTTTTTCCAGAATCGAACTTGATTGTTTGGGCAGAGATTGAAGGTGGTATAAAGAGCGATATAAAGATAGCTTGCGATTGCACCAATGAGGTAATAACAGAGCTTTATGACTGGGTGCACGGTCTTAAGATAAATGAGCGTGACATAACGATAAGTTTTTGTTCTGCAAACTTGGACTCTCCGGGTGCATGTATAGACGAATCAGACGCTATGATAATATCTGGTTACAAACAGCTACAGCCATACGAGCAGCTGCTTTCAGACTACATATCAGAAGGCAATGGAATAATAGAAATCATGGACTTTGAGAATCAGGATGAGGTGGACAGCGATTCTGTGCAAACAGGGATATTCGGTTTGCGATGGGTTGATCTAAAAAGGACCACAATGGACTATGTAGAATTTCCCAAGGAGCCGGATAATGCAACAGATATAATTCACGGCCCATACAAATATTTTTATCATGTCCCTCTCCCTTTGAAAACATCAGGAGACGGTGGCACAATTGCGGGTTGCGACTATAGTCCAACTAAGAGCGGAAACTTCACTTTCAAAAGCACCAATTATACGTTTTGGGTTTGCAACGAGAGTTCTGTGTGGTTCGATATAGACGGGAACGGTGTGCGTGACAAGCTGATCAATGAAAGAAACAGTGTGACAATCGGAAGCTACAATTTTTCGCTCAATTATGTTAACAGCGATTCGAGCATAGCTGTTTCCTTCAAACCGGACTACGTATTTGATGATTTTTTGGCATACATTTTTCCAGGTGGACTCGAAGAGATACCCCCCGGAGACCCAGCCGGCATCTGGAGGACTCTGCAAATCGAGCCGAATGATGATGATCAAGAAAGAGTCCTACTGACTTCGATTTCAGAAGTTCCCGCCAGACAATACCCGGCCGTAATTTTGAATAAGTTCGGGGATAGCAGAGTGGCATGGATTGCAAGTTTTGGTGAAGGTGGTGTTGGCGATGACGAAAAGCTTTTGGTGACGTCTCTTTTGTTTTGGGCTTCAAATAAACATACAACAAGCGAAGTCTCAAATCTCCAATTTGGATACTTGACGTCCTTTATAAATGTAAAGAATATCGACATGTTTGAAGTCTACAAATTCAGTCTAGGGTTGGGTTATCCGTTTTGATTTTTTTCAACCTTGTCCAACTTTATCTCAATCTCACAGCCTCAAGATTCCTCGGCGCGCTTGTCTCTATTCTGAATAGTTTGTAAACGCTTCTTGCAAGGTCCTGCGCGCGCTGCGCTTCGCCGTGGCACACAATCACGCGGTTTGGCTTGGACCCCAACCGACTTATAAAACTGAGCAGCTGGTTTCTGTCACTGTGACCGGACAGTCCGTCCACAGTCTGGACTTCCATTTTCATACCTATTGTAACCGTTTTTCCATTTTCAAGCCTTATCGGTATCTCTTTCCAACCCTTTTGTATACGCCTGCCCATAGTGCCTTCAGCTTGGTAGCCGACGAATACGAGCGTGTTTTTTTCATCTTCTGCAAGCGCTTTCAGATGCTCCATTACAGGCCCACCGACCAACATCCCGGATGTCGAGAGTATGACAGCTGGTTTTTCTTCCCACGATTTTTCGCGTTCGGACTGCGAAGCAATGCGTCTGAATATTTCGTTTGTGAACGGGTCTTTGTTATTGAATATCTTCCGCTGTATGTCACGTGACATGTATTCAGGATATGCTGTGAATATTCCAGTAGCGTCCCATATCATCCCGTCGATGAAAACAGGATACTGGAAATCGTTTTGCACGAGAATAGCCATAACGTCTTGCGAGCGCTCTACGGCGAATGTTGGTATGACTACAGTGCCGCCCCTTGCCATTGTTTTATTTATTACTTCCATAAGCTGGTTTTCGGCTTCTTGCCTGTGCGGCATTATATTGCCTGCGCCACCGTAAGTCGATTCGATTATCAAGGTTTCAAGTCGTTGGAAATTCGTGAATGCTGGTTCGAAAAGCGTTGTACGCGCGTATTTCATGTCTGTTGCCCACACTATGTTGTGCATCCCTTCCCCTATATGCAAGTGCACAAGCGCCGAGCCAAGTATGTGGCCAGCATTTTGCAAAGTCAATCTCACATCAGGTGCAACGTCTGACACTTCACCATATTCAAGCGGAATCGAGCGCTTGACAGCTTCTTTCACGCTTTTAGCAGTATAAGATGGGTTCATGCCGTTCCGCTGCATAACATCTATGTAGTCCAAACACAACAGTGCGAACAGGTCCACAGTGGGCGTGGTGCAATACATCGGACCCTTATACCCATATTCATACAAATACGGAACCATGCCACAATGATCCAGGTGCGCATGTGAGATAATCACAGCGTCAAGGTCATTGGGATCGAACTCCTTTGTTTGCAATATCGGGTACATGCCACTGTTCTTTCCGCCAACGTTGACACCGCAGTCGACGAGCACCTTGGATTTCGGCGTCTCAACTAATGTGCATGAGCGGCCGACTTCTCGGTACCCACCAAGCGCAATAATGCGTATCCAGTCTCGATTGGTTTTTCGCTCTGTAAAAATACTCTTGCCAATATCATTCAAGAACTTCTTCCTGAATTTTACTTCCTTATGCAGCACTTTCCGTATGCCTTCTATTATTTCAGATCTTATCGAGGGCACGCGCTCTATGCGCGGCACCCAGAGCGTTTCCGCGCGTATGCGCTTGAAAGTCTCGCCACCTCTGCCTATAACAAGTCCAGGCTTTTCAGCAGCGATTATAACCAAGCTACGCTCAGGTTCGAAATAAATATCTTTTATCTTCGCATCTTCTGGGACAAGCTCTTTTATTTTTGCTTTGACAGCTTCTTGGTCAATCGTCAGGTTGCCTTCTGGCCGCACTTCTATACGTTTTTTAATATTGCTGACTACTTCCTTTATCGTAGATTCGTGCGAGCGGAAAAATTCCTTGTCTTTTGTATAAACTATTATTTCCGAGCCTTCGAGCTCGACTCTGCTTATAGCGTGCTTAGGCAAACTACTCTTTACTTTGTCAAGGATTTCCATTTCTCTCACTGTATTTAACGAATATTTAATTTCTACTTGATTACAGAAGTGCGATCAATTAAACTGACCAGCGATTTATTTCGGTCTCATTGGGACTGTTTTCCTCTTTATCCCATCCTTTGTGATCGTGACCACATCTATCGCGTTGCCGCCTGAGGCAATGTCCCGTTCCACAGCAGCGCGTATAGCGCGAACAGCAAGCTTTGCACCATCATCAAGAGACAAGTTCTCATCAAAGCTGTCCTCGAGCACGCCAAGCGCCATCGGCGAGCCTGAACCTGTGGAAAAGAACTTCTTCTCTTGCTCGATTGCGCCTATTGCATCCAAGCTGAAAATGCTCGCGCCACCATTGTATCCGGCAACGATCAGCTGTACCATGTAAGGCAAAAATGTCCATCTGCCGCCGTGCAGTATGTTTGCCAGCAGTGTGGCCGCGCCCTTTACGCTGATTTTCCGCTGGTTTTGTATTTCGAACAGCTTTACCTCAGCACGCATGTACCTTACAAGCGTCTGCGCGTCACCGCTCGCACCAGCAATAGTCATAGTGATATAATCATTAATGTCGTATACCTTTTCCGTTTCCTTGCTTGCCACAAGATAGCCCATTGTGCTCTTTTTTTCAGCAGCAACGACTACGCCCTCTTTGCAAACAATACCGAGTGTTGTTGTCCCTGTCTTTTTTATTTCAGGTTTTTCCATTTTTGCCAAGTCAATCACTTCTCACAACCAATTCATCCAGGACCAGACAGAAGTTTTGGATGATAAATTAATTATGTGGCTGCTTTTAAATATCTTTTTGTTTGGTTCAATACTGTTTTGCCACGTACACGAGATTGTCTGTTTCCTTCTTGCAGTGCAGGCACCTTCCTTTCTTTTGCGCCTTCTTTTCGCCATAAA
>CAZSGV010000011.1:2057-13959 GCA_964606565.1 uncultured archaeon | reverse complement strand
AACCTGGTCGCTTTTGTCGCAACGCTGGAAGACCTGAAAAACGGCAACAAGTTCAAGAAAATTGAATTCAGTGCTGGGAAATAAAACGAAAAACGGATAAAGTTTAAAAAGCATAGAATGAGTGTAAAAGCAACTTACAAAAATGGAATCGAAAAAAAACAGAAATTATGGCTCTTATTAAATAAATCTACAAACAAAACACCGTGTGAACACAAATCAAAACTACAAAACAAAACTACAAATCAAAAATACAAATCAAAAATACAAAACAAAAATTGCATATTGTGTAAACACAACAAAACAAACCGCTGATAAAAAATATGAAGCAAATCTGACGAAAGGTCTGAAAGACCGACTCGCGCCGCAAAATCGCAACGCGAAAAAAACGTCGGCAAAATAATCCGAATGTCAGCTCAGCAGGGCTGGACTGGAAGCCGAACGTGCTTAGTTTTGCTAATTCTCAAACAGAAATAGCTGTCTTTAGATATCTTCAGAAAGCAACAAAGTTGTCTTCAGATGTTCTAGGTTAATCAGTTAATCACTAAGCCAGTAAGTTAAACATTCAGTCAGTCCTTTACAAATACTACTCGACTTTACTCAATTCTACTCGATTTCTATTAGTCTATATTAATAATCTGCACGCGCATGCTGTGGAAGGGGCGGGAATAATATCTGGAAGTAGAGTGCCTGGGTGGCTCCAATCATACCTGGTTTTATCTGCTTTCGGATGTCTCAGAGTCTCTTTCTGGCAGAGGGGGTGCGCATAAACAATACCAAAAACGTGGGCCGGCGCTACACATACACGATCGGACTAAGAAAGCTCAAAAAAGAGCAAGAGTCCGATATATGACCCTGTGGACCGAGAGCGTTCAAAGCTCATAAACACGCGTGAAAGCGTGAAAGCTGAGGATGCGAAAGGGTTGAGAGCCGGGAGGTCCGATGCTCCAAGGGATCCATGGAATCCCACAAGGGGGAAACCCACAAGGGACCGGTCCCTAGAGAGGCCTGCACCTAGGCTTAAGTTGCTCAGAGCGGTTTTCTTAGCTCAAAGCAGCTAAAAGTGCTTAACCTGCGCAAGGGGATTGTCGAATGAATTCTTGAGTTTAGTTCTTTGGAACTGGCTCTAGGCGACGAAAAGCGCTAAGCCCGACAACCGGGTTATTGCCTACAATTCGGGGCGAATGGTAAAGCTGAGAGATGAAGAAGGTACCTATCGACAACCTTCACAGGGCTAGCACCCTACTCGGCTTCCCGCTATACCGGATGTGGGAATGTAAAAGAAAGGAAAGATGTAATATGAACAAGAAAATGATTGTTCCACTAATAGCGATGTTACTGCTTTTGACTGTTCCTATAGTAATGGCTGACACTGATGTTAGTATTACTGGCACAGGCAGTATGGATACTACAGCAATAATTGCTTACGATGACGATGCACTTGCTACATTCGATTTCCATGGATATGGTAGCTTTGTCCTTACTGGAACAGGTAGAGACAATACAGGATATCCTTACATGGGTGTAGACAAAACTACTACTAGCGTTACATCAGACATCACATCTGGCGGCGGCTGGCTGGCGTTCCAAGTCGACAGGCTTGACAGCTATGGTGGCTATGGACTACCCGGTCAGATGAGTTACTCCTATGTAGGTTCCAACGATGTTGCGTCTCTAGACTTCAGAACGATAACCAACTATGCTAACCTCTATTCTAGCAACTTCGGCTTCCAGGCAAATCAGCAGTTCTACGCTTCAGGCAGCGGCTTTACGATTGAGCATGTACTTGAGACAGGTTCGCCTTCAGAGTATGGACGGCTCCTATTAACTGGATCAGGTGTAGCAAGCGTTGACTACATGACAGACGGATACACCAACTACAACGGATTCAAGTTCGGCTATGGCGATGGGTGCTACGAGAATGCTGATCTGACGGCCACCGGCGCAGGTACTTTGACAATAGGCGGAATGGCAGATAACACCATGTCAGCGCATGATGGAAGTTGGAGTGGAGTTACTTCACACTTCGAGACTTGGACATGGGGTAGCGGTGGAACAATAATCGTTGACGACTATGCTTTCAGTGGAAACTGATAGTAATGAAGGCCAAACAAACAAATCCCCCTTTTTTATGACGTCCCTGAGGGGTCACAGCCAAACGGGACGAAAAGCTAGGGGAAACAAACCATGAAAACGAATACGAATAGGGTGGCAATTCCCGGGGTGCTAGTCCTCACAATAATACTAGTGATACAGATGATACCAACACTGATGCCAATCCCTTCAGCCAGAGCCGATGGCGGAACAGACATTGACATATTCGCTTATACCAACAGCACACTGGACTTGAATGTCTACTGTTCGATGGTGAACGGAACCATTCAAATCTGGTACAACGGAGTCAACCTGATCGAGGAGATGTATCAACAAGAGCTTTCTTACATGCAATT
This sequence comes from uncultured archaeon, assembly GCA_964606565.1. Classification (GTDB taxonomy): domain Archaea; phylum Aenigmatarchaeota; class Aenigmatarchaeia; order CG10238-14; family SCSR01; genus JAUWZS01. Next base: position 11,512 of record CAZSGV010000011.1, on the reverse strand, counting down.
GCGAGAAGCGTTTACTATTTTTGTTACATACAGTGCCGGAGTCCAACACGTGAAGGACCTTGAACAAGCGTTTGAAGCGTTCAAGAATGTGACATACCAAAACCTAGACCAGCTATACTACCAGGATTTCTTGATGTCTCACTTTACAGGTTTAAATCCTGCAAACTCAAGCATCGCAATAACAATCCTATCAGGCAACAGCACATTAATCGATGAAATCGATCTGAACAGGCAACAAATCGATGCGACCATGGAAGAAATCATCACGGACAGGCTTAGAGTCATAGAACTGGAAGATGGGCTGGTGATACTGACAAATGACCTCGAAACAACCGAAGAAGACCTAGTGCAGATGATGGCCGGTGTAGTGGAGCAACTTTCAGGACAAGTGGAGGATGAATCCGAAGCCCGACAACTAGAGAACCAAGAGCTACAAGGTGCTGTAGACACATTTAAAGCAGAGACAGTCGAAGATTTTTCAACTCTTGCGCAGAACGACCAGCAATTGCAGACTAATATAGGAACGCTCGCAGCAATGACAGGCGAAGCTTTAGCAGTGGTTAAGCAGAACATAGGAACTGTAGGAATAGCAGTAGGTGGCGCGTTTGTCGCACTGCTCGTTGGCTTCGGTGCGGTGTACAGCAACATGAAGACTAGGGATCAGAAGCTCGAAGGTTTCCAAGACGACCTGTTCAAGCATGTCCCAGACATAGCAACGCAGATCGAAGACGGCAAAGCGGAAGAAGCGGCCAAGGCAGAAGCAGAGCGCAAGGAACAGGAAGAAGCGGCCAAGGCAGAAGCAGAGCGCAGAGCAAAGGAAGCGGCTGAAGCGGAAAAGCAGCGGAAGGCTGACAAAGATAAGAGCGACGAAGATCGGCGAGATCGGCTAAGAAAGCAAGGTATCATCCCGTGTCCGTACTGCAACGTAATCGCATTCAAGGAACCTGCAATGGCGAGGCACATCGAGAAAGAGCATCCCGGAGAGGAAGTCCACCCAGACGAACCCAGAACCGAGGCAGAGTAAGCAGCCACATAAGCGGGGCTAGTCCAAATTCGCACTTATCGAAACTTAATTGGACACCCAGCAGGAGGTGATGTTGCAACTTAACAAGTTTCTCTTGTTGAGCAGCACTAATCTATGTAGCTGTTCTGCCCAAACCCTCTTTTTTTTGTTTTTTGAATGTTATACGTATAACAAAGAATAAAAATAGTAACAAAAGGCTAGGTGAGCAAGAGCGGCAAAAAAAATTTATATGTTATACATATAACAATATACTATATGATTCTATGATCGAATCGAAAAAATATTTGTTCGTTTATGACTTGCCGTTGGACAAGTCGTCACTACGTGTCAAGGTAAACCGTGCGCTACATAAAATAAATGCGAAAAAACTACAACATTCGATTTGGCAATCGGACGACTTGGAAGCGCTAAAAGAAATTGTGAGTATGGTTAAACGTGCTGACGGGCAAGCGAATGTACTAGAAAAGAAAATAATAGTGTGAAATGAATTTAATATGTTTAAAATTAAAAATAGAATTAAGTCTATAATGCGGAGTGAAATAGATGGACATTGAAAAAAGGATGGAACTCGTCAAACGCGTGGGCGAAGAAATAATAACAGAAGAAGAACTGCGCAAACTGCTTGAAACAAAATCGCATCCAATCGCATACGACGGATTCGAGCCGAGCGGGCTTGCACACATAGCGTTTGGCGTGCTGCGTGCGATAAACGTTCAGGACATGATAGACGCAGGTGTGCACTTCAAGCTTTATGTGGCAGACTGGTTCGCATGGCTGAACAACAAACTCGGCGGAGACCTCGAGAAGATAAAGGAGACTGGCAAATATTTTGTGGAAGTTTGGAAGGCCGCAGGCATTCCTATGAACAAAGTGACGGTTGAATGGACGAGCAATGCGATAAAAGACCCGGAGTATTGGAAGAAAGTCGTACTTATTGCGAAGAACACTACCGTCGCGCGTACAACACGCTGCCTATCAATCGCTGGACGAACAGCCGGCAATGTTAAACAAACAGCATTACTATTTTATCCAATGATGCAAACTGCAGATATATTCTGGTTAAAAGCAGACATATGCCAACTGGGTTTAGACCAGCGACGAGCGAACATGCTCGCGCGCGAAGTCGGGCCGAAGCTCGGTTGGTGGAAGCCGGTCATTGTCAGCCATCACATGCTTATGGGTTTGGAAGGTGAAAAGCGCCCGGACGGACTTGATGACAAACGGGAATTCGATGTCCAGATCAGCTCGAAAATGAGCAAGAGTAAACCGGCAACATCGATATTCGTTCACGACACAAAGGAACAGATAAAAGAAAAACTCAGCGGTGCGTTTTGCCCAGCCAAAAAGGTAGACAACAATCCAATAATGGAATATTGTAAATACATTGTTTTCCGCAAGCTCGATGTTATGCATTTCAAACGGTCAGCAAAGTTCGGAGGCAACCTCGATGTGCAATCATATGACGAACTAGCGAAGCTTTACAGAAAAGGTGACATACATCCACTCGACCTGAAAAATGCCACATCAGAAGCGCTTGACCAAATAATAAAACCAATACGCGAGCATTTCGAAAAAAACAAAAAAGCGAAGGCGCTTTATGAAACTGTGAAGAAAATGGAAGTCACAAGATAAATCAGCTTATTTTCTCTTGTAAACCAGATAAACGACAACACCTGCCAAGACCATACCTGCTCCTATCAAAATCGCCTCGATCTTCAGATGCGATACAAGGATAAGTGAAGACAGCAGACCGAAGAGAGGAATAAGTGGGAAGCGGCCTATGTTCAGCGGTGTGCGGAATAGTCGTTTTACTTTAGGCATTCTGTATCTGAGTATGATTGCAGAGGCGTTTACGAAAATAAAGATGTAGAACGTTCCAAGGTCGGTTATGCTTGCGACAATGTTTATATGCCCGAAAAGAACGAATGCCATTGCGAAAATCATTGTTACCAAAACAGCTATATATGGTGTCCGGCGCTTTTTATGAATTTTAGAAAGCGCTTTCGGCAACGACCTGTCCCTTCCCATGCCATACATCATTCTTGAACTAACAATCAAAGTCAGAAGCACTGTGTTAGCAGTTGCGAAAAGAGCTACTATGGACATCAGCCAAAATCCCTGACCGCCAAGCACAGACGACACAGCCAATGCAAGCGGCGCTTTTGACGCAGCCAAGTCCTGCCAGTCCACCAAGCTTACAACAGCCATGCCGACCAGCACATATATCACAGTCGTTACTACAATCGATATGAGCAAGGCTTTCGGCACGGTTTTCCTTGCATCTTTTACCTCTTCGCTTATGTTTGCAAGGTCTTCAAAGCCGATGTATGCGAAAAATATCAATGCGGCTGCACTCAACGTGCCTGTGACACCGTGCGGCATTTCAAGATAATTCACAGAACCGAACTTGCCATAAAGCAGCGCCAATCCCACAACAAGAACCAGCCCTGCGATTTCAACAAGCGTGAACACAACATTCAATCTCGAAGATTCTTTTATGCCCCAGAAGTTTACGACCGACATTATAAAAATCAGCACAATCGCAGTAAGTATTATGGGTGTGCCAAACAATACATGGAAATAACCGGCAAAGCCGAGCGACACTGCTGATGCTGCAATCGTATCTGCAAAAATTTCTATCCAACCAACGTTGAACGCCAAGAGATTATTCTTGAAAGCGTTTTTCACGTATGTATACTCTGCAGCCGAACGAGGGAACATAGAAATAAGCTCCATATAACTCAGACCTGTAAAAGCACTAACAGCTGCAGCAAGTACAAAAGATATCCAAAGAGAGTTGCCTGCAAGCGCTGCTGCCTCGCCCACCAACGCATAAACGCCTGCACCAAGAATTATGCCGATTCCGTATAATATTGCTGTCCCAAGAGTGACATCGCGTTTGAGCCCGAGTTTCATAAAATATATATGCTTTACTTTTTAATTATCTTTAATATCTTTAAACGATTTCGAAAAGCGAAGTGATGTGATGCCGTTCCAATCCGGAAAGTGATCGCAAAGGACTTTTTCTCAGTACATATTCTATCATTTAATGGGATAATTGTTGGGGTTGTATAAAATGAAGTGGCCTATATATTTCAAAAATTTGCTGACACTCGGGAATTTGGACAGCGAAGTTGCCATAGTCACGCTCTGGACAAAAAGGGAAGAAGTTACCAATGCTGTTGATAAAAACAAATACGCAGTAATAGGCCAGCTGTATTCCAAGGACGAAGGCCTCAACGCGTTCGTAAGGAACTGTCTTGCCAACAAGAAGATAAGGCACGTCGTAATAGTCGGCAATGACCTGACTAACACAGGCGAAGCTCTGCTGAAACTTTTTGAAAACGGAATTGATGACGAACGCAAGGTCATCGGAATCGAATACGCGTTTATCGACAAGGAAATCCCAAAAGAAGCAATCGAGACTTTAAGAAAAAATGTGCAAGTGCACGACCATCGGAGATTGAAAAATTTCTCAGAGCTGAACAAAATAGTCGAATCCCTGCCAACAAAAGGAAGCTACGGTCAGCCACAGCATTTTCCCGAGCCGAAAATAGAATCGCCGGAAATCTTTCCAAGCGAGCAGACAAGCTTTGTCATCAGAGAGGGTTTTGTCGGCGATGCTTGGTTGAGAATATTGAAGCTTATTATGAAGTTCGGCTTAGTCAAAAAAAGCCAGCACGACGTGAAACAAAAAGAGCTTATCAATCTTATGGTGACTATAGAGGAAGAATATACAGACGATTTGGTGTGGAAAGACTTTTATCAATTCAGCAAAGAGGATCTGGAAAAATATATCCCATCGATGATAACACCCATTGAGCACCCGTCAGTCGAATACACATACGGGCAGAGGCTGATGAAATTCAGGGGAATCGACCAGATTGAAAACATTGTTGAAGAGTTAAAGGCCCACAGTTTCAGCCGGCGAGCCGTGGCCTGCACTTGGGATGTTGTGAAAGACATCAAAAGCGACAAAGCGCCATGCCTTGACATCGTCCAGTGCCTTGTCCAAGACAACAAGCTTTATCTTACTGCATTTTTCAGAAGCCATGACATGTTCGGCGCTTGGCCTATGAACATATACGCATTAAGAAAGCTACAGAAGATAATCGCGGAAAAAATTGGCGTGCAAATGGGAAACATAACGACATTCTCATGCAGCGCACACGTCTACAAACACAACTGGCCAAAGGCTGAAGAGATCATAGAAAAGCACGAAACGCCAGCAAAAGAGCTCGGCGACCCTCGTGGGAATTTCAGGATTTCCATCGAAGGCGGGAAGATAAAAGTAGTCCATCTAAGCCCGGACGGGAAACGGATCGACGAATTCGAGGGCAAACGAGCAATCGAAATATACAGGCAGATGGCAAAAGACTCGCGCGTTCACGACCAGTTCCACGCGTTTGATTTGGGCGCCGAGTTGCAAAAAGCGGAAATCGCATTGGAGAACGGGCTGGAGTACAACCAGGACCAGAAATTGAAATTAGAAAAATAATTGAAAGCAGAAAAACAAAACATAATAAGCGAGGCAGAAAAAAATGTTGGACATAAAATTGATTCGTGAAAATCCAAAACTAGTTGGCAAGAACATAGAGCGCAGGCATGACAAGGAAAAACTAAAGCTGTTGGAAAGAGTTATCAAGCTTGATACAAAATGGCGCGAGCTTACTAAGGAAGTGAACGATCTTCGTAAAAAAAGAAAAGAGGCCAGCCTGGAAATCGCAAAGTTGAAAAAAGACGGAAAAGACGAGCAAGCAATAGAGAAAATGAAAGAAGCAACAAAGCTACCCACAAAAATAAGCCAGCTTGAAAGAAAGCGTGACGAACTAAACGAAGAACTGAAAATCGGATTGATGAGTCTGCCGAACATGCTGCATGAATCTGTGCCGTTTGGAAAGGACGAGCATGAGAATGTTGAAATAAAACGGTGGGGAAAGCCGCCAGAGTTCGGTTTTGAACCAAAACCACATGCTGATGTGCTGAAAGCTCTGGACCTAGTTGATTTTGAACGCGCTGCGAATGTTTCTGGAACAGGTTTTGTTTATTTGAAAAACGAGATTGTTCTGCTTGATATGGCAATACAGCGTTTTGCAATCGACTTTTTGCGCAAACGCAGATTCACGCTCGTCGAACCACCGTTCATGATGAGACGCAAGGCGTATGAAGGCGTTACTGACCTCGGAGATTTTGAAAGCGTGATGTACAAAGCAGAAGGCGAGGACTTATATCTTATCGCGACCAGCGAGCACCCGATGGGAGCAATGTTCATGAACGAGGTGCTTAACAAAGACCAGCTACCGATAAAATTCGCGGGCATCGGTCCATGCTTTCGCCGGGAAGTCGGCTCGCACGGCAAATACACAAAAGGCTTTTACCGCATGCACCAGTTCAACAAAATCGAGCAGTTCATTTTCTGCCTGCCTGACCAAAGCTGGAAGTTGCACGAAGAGTTGCAAAAGAACAGCGAGGATCTGTATCAAGCCTTAGGACTACACTATAGAGTCGTGAATGTGTGCACAGGCGACATCGGGAACATTGCTGCAAAGAAGTACGACACAGAAGTGTGGATGGCTGACGGACAGTTCCGCGAAATCGGCTCGAACTCAAACTGTACAGACTATCAAGCGCGCAGATTAAATACCAGATGGCGTGAAGCTGAAGGCAAACCTGTTGCAGGATTCGTGCACACAGTTAACAACACAGCGCTCGCAACAAGCCGCACGATGTTGGCAATAGTCGAGCAGTTTCAGCAGGTTGACGGGACCGTAGTTGTGCCAAAAGTCCTGCGGCCGTTTATGAACGGGATAGAAGTGATTGGTAAGAAATAGCTCATCAATAAAATCTGAACAAAAGCAAAATCGCATCGCCAAAATAAAGCGTGAACAGCAACGCAAGCGGAAATGCTGGCCCGAATCGCACGCCTTCTTTAATCCAGATATATTTTTTGCCTGACCGCTTTATTTTTCTAATTTCCTTTTTTGTGATGCCTTCCCACACTTTCGAGCGCAGCAGCACATCACCCACGCGCAGCTTGCTCACATGAATCTTTTTCTTAAACCCGACATTCTCCACTGCGCGTGCAAATTTCCAAATTGCAAATATGCCAACAGTTGCAAAAACAGGCACAATGGAATTCAAAAAAATAGAAGTTGCGCTAAGAGGTATGTTAAATTTAGAATACAGGAACCAATTTATGCCGGCGAGGACCGCAAAGAGGGCAATAGAAGCTGTCAAAGAAATGTTGCTGCTTGCTTTTATGTCACGCTTGAACTCGGATATTATTTTTCTATTGCGCACAGCCATAATGAAAGCGTACACCAGCATATAGCCAGCCCCGACAAAAAACACATTGAACAGATAGCTTGCAGGAAAGGGAAGCATCAAATTCAACCCCAATCCGCTGGCTGTCGGCAGCAAAAACCCGATTGCCGCTAGCAGCTTGACATCACCGCCGCCCCATTGCCCAAAATAATACATGCCAAACCCGAAAGCGAACAACACTGCCCCAGTTATTATGCTATTTGCAATAATCCAATAATCCTCTGCCAGAAACGCCTGCACGCCGTAAAAAAGCAGCGCGGCCACAATCATCGTATATGGTATCTTGTCTGGAATTTCTGTTGTGCGCAAATCCCACACAGCTGCTATCGAAGAGCCTATAAGCGCGACAGCGAAAGGAATCATCTGAAAGAGTTGAAACATGAATAATATTTCGGTTTTTCCGTTAAAATCGTTTATCCGTATTTTTTGAAGCCTATTTTCTTTGCAATCTCGCGGAAACATTGCCTGCAATAATAAAGGTCATACTGTCTTATCAATCCGCCTGTTCGCCCGCAGCGTCTGCATACACGAGTACCTCTGCCGTGCTTTTTTTTCTTTACTATTTTATCTTTACCCATTCCCCAACCACCGATTTTTAACCGCCGGCTTCGCCGAAAATTTCTAACAGATTTTCACCACTGTTGCTCCCAAAAAATTGGAACTCTACCATCTTTTCAATAACACGCGAATAGACTTTTTCAAAGCTGCCTTCCAACTCTGCCTTTCGGAAAATAATACCAGAAAACTTCGTTGTCATTTCCACCATTTCGATGCTCGCTGTTTGAGCGACCTCGTCAAATTCGCTGAGATTCCTATTCAATCACATCAACTCCCAAATTTCTTTTTGCCCATTCAATTGATTCTTCTTTTTCAATTTTATGTTTTGTTGGTATTCTTTTTTTCTGCACCCGCCTGCGGCTTATCCGAAAGCCTGCACGTTCTAAGCTGACAGCAACGTCAAACCCCATCATGCCTATCTCATGGTCATATTTTATCCCAGGCATCTCTATGTATTCCTTTACTCCAAAACTGAAATTCCCTTCTGCGTCGAACTGCGAGCTTTTCAGTATGTTCTCCACGCCGGCCAGCGACAATTTCAAAAATTCCATCGCGTCTTTGCCGCGCAGAGTCAACTTTACGCCAACGGGTTTTCCTTTTGTAATTCCGAATGTGCTCCTGCGTTTTGACAACGTTACAACTGGTTTTTTTCTTCCTGTAAGCATCTCTAAAAGTTTTTTTGCGCGTTCGATAGCATCTTCGTCACCGCCGCAGCCAATGTTTATTGTAACTTTCCCTATTCTGATCGAACGCATCGGACTTTCTTTAAGGCTTTCTTTATTTTCAACCATCGGTCATCACTCTAATTTTATCAAAGGCTTGTCTTTGCCAACAACAAAAATATAGTCCTTGATAACTTCCAGTTTCTCGCCGTTCACATTACAAATTAATTTTGTAGGCTCCTTTGTTTTCGTAACAATTATTTCTTCGATTTTTCCAAGCATGCCGATGTTTTTACCTTTTATAATCAACGCGGACGCGCCCTTTTCGAGTTTTACATGATTGAGAATCTTTTGCGATGGAAGCTCGACAACAATCGAGTCGCCCGTGTTATACTTTTTAGAATCTTTTATATCAACTAGCATATTCCTGCCGTCGTGCAAGTTCAATTGCAGCTTTCCTCCACGAACAACGGTCTTGTCCCCTACTTTACATATCTTTTTTTTGGATTCTGCCACGCTGATTTCAATGAGTCCCAACCCTTTCCTAGTCGGTATTATTCTGTATTGCTGCTTAAGCCTCGGCATAGATACAACATCCATCACGCCTGCCGGATATTTGTGGTCTTTTCTAGACTTCCCGTCTACGAATACACCGCCCATTTTAATTATTGATTTGGCTTCCTTTCCTTTGTCTGCGATTTTCAATATGTCGCGCAAAATCACCATCAGAGGAATAGATTCAAACTGTTTGTGCGGACCTGCGCGCGGCTTTGGTGCCCATTTTGCATGCTTTTTCGGCACACGCCAAAACTTTGGGATTCGCAATCTTTTCAAATGTTTTTTCATTTCTTTTCACCGGTTTTTTTTTCTCCTGTTTTCTTTTTCAC
>CAZSGV010000011.1:0-2047 GCA_964606565.1 uncultured archaeon | reverse complement strand
GTTTCTTATCTTGCAGATTAAGCTTTGTTATTTTTACATTCGACGGATGTATTGGCGCTTGGCGCTCTGTTCCATCTGTGCGTCTGACCATCACTCCCTCGATATAAACACGATATTTTTTAGTGACCGCGCGCGCGATTTTGCCGCTGCGCTTCTTGAACTTGCCGCGCATAACAACAACCTCATCTCCTTTCCGCACAGGCACGCTGCGTTTTCCGTATTCTTTTTTCAGCTCAGGCGACAAGTGGCTGGCCATGAGCTTCCTTCGCACATGCAACGGCGCCTTACGCAAAAACTTTCTCTGTTTTTTCGGTTTTTTGGATTTTGGACGTCTCATGTATTACACCACCATACTCGCAATTTTTCCAACCAAAATAAAGCGTTCGACTGCCTCTTTTGCAACAGGCCCCTTTATTTGCGATCCGCGAGCCTCGCCTTTTTCGTTTATCAACACAGCTGCATTGTCTTCAAAGCTCACACGCATCCCGTTTTTCCGACGGTATTCCTTCTTTTGCCTGATAATAACAGCATCGACTATCTGCTTTCTTAACTTCACGTCGCCTTCCTTGACGCTGCATTTCACAACATTACCAACGCCCGCGCGCGGCTTTCTACGTTTAACGCCTTTGTATCCGACAACAGCAATTATTTCCAATGCTTTTGCGCCTGTGTTGTCTGCGCATATCAACCTGCTTCCGACCGACAACGCGCGAGTTACTCTTGCTTTAACCGGCTTCATACAATCACTTCAAAATTTCAATAACAACAAAATGCTTAGTCTTGCTCAACGGCCTGCATTCGGCTATGCGCACTTTGTCGCCGGTTTTGACATCAATGCAATCCGGTTTGTATGCGATTATCCGGCTGTGCCTTCGCTCATAACGCTCGTACTTCGGAATGAAATGAAGATAATCACGTTCTATTATTGCTGTGCGTTGGGCCTTTGTCGAAACCACACGACCTTCGACCACACGGCCACGCACTGGAAGCGTTCCGTGCCACGGGCATTTTGGATCTTCGCATGGCTGTTCCGGTGGCTGTGCCTTTATTCCTATGTCACGCGCTGTGCCTTTCTTTCTTCTCGCCAAGATTTTCACCATTTGTCAAATTTCTTTTTTATCCGGTCTTCCGGCCTACCCACCAACAAGCGACCGTCGACCTCGACTTTAACACCATTTGGGAGAGCAAATATAAATATGCTATTACGCTTTGGTATTGATTTCTCTTTCGGTTTTTTTTCGCCTCTTTTTTTGCCTTCTATTTTGAGAATGTTATAGCTTTCGTCTACGACTCTGCCTGACATCTTTTCCAGAGATTTGTCCGCGCTTTTCGCTATTCGCACGCGTAGACCAATCAATTCGTGCCGCACAATATTCTCTGATGTAATCGGCATAGTGTTATTTTTGAAGAGAACCCCTATTAAAAGTTGCCTAATTGTAGGTTTGCGGTTGTTGTGTTCGCCAGTTTACTATATTTTTAAACTATCTCTATTTTATCCCCATCGTAGCCGAATTTTATCAGGACGTCTTTCATTTTTGACCTATGGTCACCCTGCAGCTCTATGCGGCCGTTCTTGAACGTGCCGCCGCACGCAAGCTTGGATTTGAGTTGTTTAGAAAGTTGTTTTCCGCCTTCGGCCACGCCGTTCACTATGGTCGTGGATTTGCCCCATTTCCTCTTTTCTATGAACACGGTTATCTTTTGCTCTTCGCGCTCCCTAACACCGCACGTACAAATCTCTATCGGCAATCCGCATTTCGGACAAACTTTAGCCATTTTTTATTTTAACCTCTTTTTCATTTTTTAATTTTTTCATTTCAACCTTTTCTTTTTGGACGTTTCCTTCTTCACAGTAAGAATTTGAGCAATGGACTTTCGCATTTGGTTGATTTTTCCAGGATTCTTCACAGCCCGGCCCATTTTGACATTGCCAAGTTCTTTGCCAAGCTCCAAACGCAATTCAGAAAGTTTTTTGTCTAGGTCCTCACGTTTCATTCTCCTTATTTCTTGTATCTTCACTTTTTCTCTACCATTTCTTCTCTCTAGA
>CAZSGV010000010.1:0-15961 GCA_964606565.1 uncultured archaeon | reverse complement strand
GTCTTCCTGTGCGCGGACAAAGGACAAGAAGCTCTTTCAGGCGCGGGAGAACAGTCGGAGTTATCAGAAAATCTGTCAGACTGACTGCTGGTGCCGGCAGTCCCAAAAAAGAAAAGAAGAAATAAAACAAACGGTGGTTGAATGAGAAAATCCAAGAAAAAATACAAGCGTCCAAAAATGATCTGGAACAAAGCAAGAATTGAGAGGGACAAAGAACTAAAAAAAGCGTTTGGGCTTGTAAGAAAACGCGAAATCTGGAATGCAGAGACTTTGCTCAGAAAATACAGACGTTTGGCAAGGCGTCTGGCAGCGACAAAGGACAAAAAAATGGAGAGGGACCTTACGGACAAGCTTTCAAAATTGGGAATTTTGGGGAAGGGTGCTGGATTAGACGATGTTTTGAGCCTGAATGTGGAAAATATATTAGAACGCAGGTTGCAAACAGTTGTTTTTAAGCGAGGTCATGCGCATACGCCAAAAGAAGCAAGGCAGATGATAGTGCATGGTCATGTTAAAATTGGTGATAGGAGGGCTAGTTATCCAAGTTATCTTGTGCCGAAAACTGAAGAGGAGAAGATAGGAGTTGCCAGACCTAAAACCAAGTCTGTTAAAACTGCACCCGTAGTAAAAGAAAAAGGGGTGCCTGCGTCCGAGCCTCCAGATACAGTTAAAGCAAAACCTGAAGCAGTGAAAAAAATAATTAAATGATGTGATCAAATGCCACGACGTGAAAGAAAAACAGAAAAAGTAGGCAGAAAACGAGAAGAGCGCTGGGGATTGGCAAATATATTTAGCACCTCAAACAACACAATGATACATATTACTGATATAACCGGGAGCGAGACTATCGCAAGATATTCCGGAGGTATGATGACTGATAGAGACAGGGATCAGGGCCGACCGTTCCCAGCTATGCAGGCTGCGAAAAAGGCGGCTGAAGATGCGATGTCGAAGGGCATAACAGGCATTCACATACACGTTCGCGCGCGCGGCGGGCATCACAGCAAATCTCCTGGATCTGGTGCGCAGCCAGCGATTAGGGCATTGGCGCGAAGTGGTCTCAGAATTGGAGTAATCGAAGATATAACTCCAGTACCACATGATACAACACGAAGGAAGGGTGGTCGCAGAGGGCGGAGAGTGTAAAAGACTATAATTAAAGAGTCTATAATTATAATCTGGATGAAAACAAATGGTATGTAAAAAGCATGTGAATGAGTGATACAATGAAAGTTGAGATTTTAGAAAAAGACAATTCAAAGATTAAATTTCTAGTGAGCGGAATTAAAGCATCGTTTGCCGGCGCTCTTAGAAGAATGATGATGTCAGAAATACCCACAATGGCTATAGAATGGGTCGATTTCAAGAAACAAGGTTCTGCAATGCCAGATGAAATCCTAGCAAACAGGTTGGGGCAGGTGCCGCTCACGTACGACCGAAAAGCGTACAACTTACCGAGCGAATGTAAGTGTGAGGGCAAGGGATGCAGCCGTTGCCAAGTGAAGCTGAGTTTGAAGAAAAAAGGTCCTTCTATTGTTTATTCTGATGATTTGAAGTCTTCTGACAAAAGCGTTCGGCCTGCTGTAGATAAAATACCTTTAGTTGAACTTTTTGAAGAGCAAGAGCTGCAGTTTGTTGCAATCGCTCAACTAGGCTTGGGCAAAACCCACACAAAATGGAAGGGTGCTGTTGTCGGATACAAAAACATGCCGCAAATTAAAATAAAAGATGTTGATAAAAAGGATCTGAAGAAGTTTGTTGAAATCTGCCCAAGGTATGTGTTCAAAATAAGCGGCAATAAGCTTGTTGTCACAGACCCTGTAAAATGTAGTTTATGCATGCAGTGCGTTGATGTCAGCAAGAGGGGAGAGATAGAAGTAACGCCTGCGGAAGATGCCTTTGTTTTTAATGTCGAATCGGCCAGTGGTCTGAAGCCGGATGAACTTGTGCTTCTTGCAGCAGAAGACCTTGGAGGCAAGATGAAAGCGTTTCAAAAAGCGCTGAAAAAGATAAAATAACTGGTCGATTTCATCTGCCTCGATTTCTTATTCCAAAAACCATATTTTAAATATAGGAGAAATTATCTGTTAAACGGGCAGACGAGCGGGGGTCGCCTAGTCTGGTCGATGGCGCAGGGCTTAAGTTTTTGCGACTTAAGCGCTGATTTAATTTCGAGATGACGAAAAGAATAAGAAACCCTGTGGCTTAGTGCCTTCGTGGGTTCGAATCCCACCCCCCGCATTTCAATGAGACATGTGATGAAAATGGCTGTTAGTGGAACCTGTGTTTGCTGTGGCCGGCACTCCCTTGCATTATACACATGCAAAGCGTGCGGCAATCGGTGCTGCCCGAACTGTATAGACCCAAAAAGCGGTTTCTGCAGGATGTGCAGCGGGATAAAGCGCGTGTAAACCACGTGGAAAATAAAACTTTTTAAATGTTCTTTGAGATGTAGTAATAATGAAAGTCGGAGATTTTGTAGAAGTGGACTATATTGGAAAAATAAAAGATACTGGAAAAATTTTTGATTTGACAAAAGAAGAGATTGCGAAGAAGGAGGGCGTACACAACCCAAAAACTTCTTACAAACCAGTTGTCTTTATTGTTGGCGCAGATTTCATTATCAAAGGTCTTGACGAAGCACTGCGAGGGATGAAAATCGGCGAGAAGAAGACTGTGGACGTGCCGCCTGCCAAAGCTTTTGGAGAGCGGAAAGATAAGCTGATCAAAATCATCCCATCAGCAAAATTCAAGGAGCAAAACCTTGACCCGTTTCCAGGCGGTGTTGTAAACATCGGTAACATGCGCGGCCGTATAATGAGTGTGGACGGCGGCAGAGTACGCGTGGACTTCAACCATCCGCTTGCTGGCAAGACTTTGGAATATAATATTGAAATAAAGTCGACTGTGAAAGAAAAGCCTGAAAAAGTGAAGGCTGTTGTGAAATATTTTACAGGAATAGAAGAAGTCGATGTTGTGTGTAAAGGCGCTGAAACTGAGATAAACATCAAAAAGGACGTGGATGTTGCAAGGCCTGTAAAGAAAATGGTCTCGGATGCGGCCATAAAGTGGTGCGGCGTCGACAAGGTAAAGTTCGTTGAAATTTTCGAAAAGGCCCAGCCGGAAGCTGACTCAAGCGAAAAGAAAAAGACTGCTGCTACCGAGAAATAAATATTTAAGATTTTGAATTAATTATTAGGAGATTTTAATGGGTATTAAACAGATTGTTAATAAAAAAGCCAAAAGAGTGGCGGCATTAGACGAAACCGAAGCAGATGAAGAACTTCGGACACTTTTGGAAACTCGAAAAACACAAATAAAAGTCGTCGGCTGCGGTGGTGCGGGCAACAATACTGTAACGCGGCTCATGCAAATCGGTATAACAGGCGCTGAGACTATCGCAATCAATACCGATGCTCAGGACTTGCTGTACAGCGACGCTGATGTTAAAATTTTAATTGGTAGAGAAGTAACCGGTGGTCTTGGTGCTGGTGCTAACCCACTATTAGGCATGGAAGCTGCTCGTGAATCAAAAGAGGAAATTAAAAAAGCTGTGCGAGGATCTGACATGGTTTTTCTGACGTGCGGACTTGGCGGTGGCACTGGCACTGGTAGCATACCCGTGGTCGCTGATATAGCTAAAAAAATAGGTGCACTTACAGTTGCGATTGTTACTCTACCATTTACAATGGAAGGAAAACACCGAATGGGCAATGCGAAAGAGGGTCTGAAAAATCTTGAAGGTGTGGTTGATACATTGATTGTTATTCCTAATGACAGGCTTCTTGAAATCGTGCCGGACGTCAGCATACCAACTGCATTCAAAATCGCTGACGAGATACTTGTCAATTCGGTTAAAGGAATAGCCGAGCTTGTGACAAAACCGGGACTTGTGAACCTTGATTTTGCAGATGTACGTGCTATAATGGGACAAGGCGGTCTGGCAATGATAGGGGTTGGCGAAAGTGATACAGAAAACCGCGCGTTTGAAGCAGTCGAGCGTGCGCTGAACAACCCGTTAATAACAGTTGATATAGAGGGTGCAGAAGGCGCACTTGTAAATGTCACAGGCGGTCCGAACGTGACCATAAGGGAGGCGCAGCAAATAGTAGAAGCTGTTTCTACTCGGCTTTCGCCAAATGCGAAAATAATATGGGGCGCACAAGTTTCTGAAGATTTAGGCGAACGTGTGCGTGCGTTGCTCATTGTGACTGGTGTCAAGTCCCCGCAGATATTCGGACCTGGAAGACCGTGGACTGGAAAAGCTAAAAAAGACATAGAACAAATTTTAGGTGTTGACTTTTTAGAGTGACCGAGCAGAAAGAATGAAAGCTTTGAGCGTGAACATAATGAACCTTAACATTCGTGAAAAATTGCGAAACTATTCGCGTGTCCTAAAGGTCGCAAAGAAGCCCAGCCTTAGCGAGTTCTCTAGCTCGTCAAAAATATGTATGATTGGACTACTCGTGGTCGGTATTATAGGATTTTTAGTCTACTTAGTATCTGTGCTCTTTTTGGGGTGATTTTGAATGATATACACTGTGAAAACTGTTGTTGGTAGAGAAAACATTGTTTCAGACTCTATTGCTTCCAAATCAAAAAGCGGGAACCTAAACATCTATTCTATCGTCCATCCAGAAGAGATAAGAGGTTACATCTTTGTTGAAGGCTCTATAAAAGACATAGAAAAGGCGCTTCAGATGGTCCCACATATTCGAGGACTTATCAAAAAGCCTGTTGATATTTCAGAGATACAGCGCTTCTTGCAGCCTAGAAAGGTTGAAATTACCTTGGATGTAAAAGATATTGTAGAAGTGATTGGTGGGCCGTTCAAGGGAGAGCGTGGCAAGGTAACAAGATATGACAAAACAAAAAGGGAAGTTACAATTGAGCTTCTGGACGTCGCTATACCCATACCCATAACTGTAAGCGTTGAGTTTGTGAAGCTCTCGGAACGGGCTGATAAACAAAGATAAAAGTATTAGAAATTGTTTCTTGAAGAGGTCGTCAAATATGGCAAAAGAAATCATCGAGCTGCTTGTAGAAGGTGGCAAGGCTAGTCCTGACCCCAACTCTGCCCAGAAGCTTTCAGCATACAAACTAAACATAGGCGATGTTTTCAAAAAAGTCAACGAAAAGACTGAGATTTATAAGGGAATGCAGGTTCCAGCAAAGATAATAATCGATAAGGATACGAAAGATGTGAAAATCGAAGTCGGAATCCCCCCTGTTTCAAGTATGATAAAAAAAGAAATCGGCATTGAAAAGGCAAAGTTCACAGAAGAGGACACCGAAGCCGGTAAGACTGTTTTAGGAAGCATCACAATGGAACAATGCGTCAAAATCGCAAAGATGAAAATGGACGAAATGCTTGTCAAAGATTTGAAATCGGCTGTGAAGCAAGTCATCGGCACAGCTTGCAGCATGACCGGCGTGCAAGTTGAAGAAAAGAATCCAAAAGAAGTTTTGCAAGAAATAGATGAAGGTAAATGGGACGAACTATTACGCGAATAGTTTGGCCTTACCTTTTACAGCTTTTTTAAAGCCGTTTACTCCTTTATGGACAAATTTCATATGTTTCCAATCAACTATCAACTCGCTGAATGCCGCAAATGGCAATGCTACCAAAGCTGCGACATATATAACATCCATAGTTATAGCCGCATCGGTTGCAAAATGAATCGCTATCAAATCCTCAACAACACCCATAACAAATCCGACAATGAAAAACTCTAAAAACCTGTAAATATGTCGTCTTTTCATAATATTTTTAAGTTTATCCAAACAAATAACTCTTACAAATAGCCCGTTTTACTGCTGCGGCAGGAGGGAGTGAAGATGAATGAAAATATACTAAAAGCCGTTCAAGTTGCGCGAGCGAGCGCGAAGAAGCGTAATTTTTCTCAAAGCTTCGACCTGATAGTCAATCTTAAACTTATAGACCTAAAAAAGCCGGATAATCGGATAAACGAAATTTTTGCGCTTCCTAAAGGCCGTGGCAAGGATGCAGAAGTCGTATTTTTCACAGATAGTATAAAAGATGTAGGCTGCACAATATACAACTCTAACGACATAGAGAGACTGGCAATATCTAAAAGAGAAGTGAAAAAAATCGCCAATTCCACAGACTTCTTTTTGTCCGAGCCTAAACTGATGCCAGCAATTGGTAAAAGTCTTGGTCGCGTGCTAGCGCCGAGAGGCAAGATGCCGATTGTTGTTGCCACAAATCAAAAAGGAGTGATTGAACAGCATAAAAAAAGCGTCCGAATCAAAGTAAAAGACTCACCTGTCATTCAATGTATAGTCGGAATTGAAAGCATGAAAGACGAGTATGTTGCTGAAAATATAGAAGCTGTATTGAACTTTTTGGAAAAAAGACTGCCCAAGGGAAAAAACAGCATAGGAAAATCACTAATAAAACTCACAATGGGAAAACCAGCCAAGCTGGGAATATAGGCGATCACAATGGTAAAGGAAGAAAAATTAAAAGCGGTTGAAACGCTCAGGGAAGAACTGAAAAAAAGCCCAGTCCTAGCAATGGTCGACATGCACAAGACGCCGAGCAAACAGCTGCAGGAAATTAGAAGGGGGATGAGAGGTAAAGCGAGATTGTGGATGGTTAAAAAAATCATTCTAAAGTTCGCAATCGACGGCATGAAGAAAGAAAACATTAAAAAGCTGGAAGAGTTGATGCCGAAGCAGCCAGCAATCATTTTTAGCGATATCAGCGCTTTCAAACTCTATGCACTTGTAAACAATCTTAGATTCAAGACATTTGCAAAAGAAGGCGATGTAGCAAAAGAAGACATATGGGTGTCTGCTGGTCCGACGAGCCTGATGGCTGGACCTGCAATAAGTGAATTTCAGCAGGCAGGGCTGTCAGCAAGTATAGAAAGTGGTAAAATTGTAATACGAAAAGGTGCATATGTTGTAAAAGCTGGTGAAACCATTTCAGCGGTGAAAGCCAACGCGTTAAGAAAATTAAAAATAGAACCTATGGAAGTTGTTTTGAATGTTGTGAGCATATATGAAAACGGGGACGTCTATCCTAAGGATGCTTTGAAACTTGTAACAGAATTCCCGCGCATGCTGCCACAGGCTTTCAATAACGCATTAAATCTTTCTGTGTTTATTGTGTTCCCGACAAAAGAAAACATAAAATATTTGTTAGCCAAAGCAAACCAAGCCGCACAGGCTATCAAAGGTTTGGTTGGTATTGAAAAGAAAGATGAAGAAAAAGATGAAAGGAAAGAAGACCTGCCAAAAAAGGCAGAGCCTACAGATGAGGCAAAAGAAGTTCCAGAAAAACAAAAGGAAAAAGAAGCAGAAAATCAAAAGGAAGAATCATCTGAAAAAGGAGGTGTGGAATGATGGAATACGTATATTCAGCTATGTTGCTGCATTCTGCAAAACAGCCTATAAACGAGGATAATATCAAAAAAGTTCTTCAGAGTGTTGGAGTACAGCCCGACAACGCAAAGATAAAGGCGTTGGTCGCAAGTATGGAAGGCGTCAATATAGAAGAAGCTATACAGCAAGCGGCTGTAGCTGTTGCTGCACCTGCGGCTGAGGAAAAGAAAGAAGAGGAATCTGAAGAAGAGGAAGGTAAAAAGGCTGAAGAAGCAGCGGCTGGACTGAGCGCTTTGTTCGGATAAGTTGCAAATGAAAGAAAGATTTAAATCCGCGTGAATGAAAAGCAGCAGTAGATTAGAATGAAGAAGTTAATCGAACTGTCAAAGAAGATAAAAGACGAGAAATTAAGGAAAATGGTAGTCGATTTTCTAAAAGATGTGAAGCTTTCTAACAAGGATTTTGCCAAATATCCGAGAATGAAGATTGAAGATGCTGCATCTATGTTCACTGTTGGCGGACCTGACGGTGCGTCTACTGTTGAACGTGATGTTTTGAATCATACAATAACACTAGTTAAGCTGTGTGAAAAGATATCAGATACCTTTGAAAAAACATATGGTTTGACCTTGAACCAAGACGATTTAATTGCGGCTGCCATTCTGCATGATATAATGAAACTTTTTGAATGGAAGCGTGGTGCGCAAGGACTGGAACACACAGGAATAATGCTAGATCATACTATGTTGGGTGTTGCTGAGCTTTACCATCGCGGATTCCCAGAAAGCGTTATACACATAATCGCTGCGCACTTCGGAGAAGGTGGTCCAACACCGCCGAGAAATTTTGAAGCCCTTGTTTTCCACCATCTAGACAATATGGTGTCTATGGTAGAATTTAGAATGCATAGCACAGACCGCCAACAACAGCAGCTACAATTGCTTTTATTGGATGATGAAACGTTGAAGAAACTAGGTGAAGTCTCTGAAATCAAACCATCTAAAAAAGAAAAGAAATCTAAATGACTTATTTGAAAGTGGAAGGAACTTTACAGAAAATATAAGCCCTTCAGAAAAAATTCTTTTAATTCACCACACGGACACAGATGGTTATTGTTCAGGCGCTATTTTTCTTGCAGCGCTCAAAAAACTTGGAAAGAGCGAAAAAGTCGATTTAGCTGCGGTGGCAAATGATGGGTTAGAAGACTTGATAAAGAGCGAAAAAGTCGATTCATACGACAAAATAATTATTCTCGACATTGATGCTCCGTATCTCGAAGATGATTTCAAAAAATTCAAAGGCCAGATTTTCATAGTCGACCACCACACTATTCGAAAAGACCTGAATAGCGATAAAATAGTTTACATAAATCCAAGATTTGAGAACGAAGAAATCTACCAGCCCGCCAGCTATATCACATTCAAGCTCCTCTCTTCCATCACTGATTTAAAGGATAAAGAATGGCTAGCAGTTCTTGGAACGGTCGGTGATTTTGCATTTGACGATTGCAGAGACCTTTTGGATAAATGGGTGGGTGTTGAAACAAAGGATGATTTAATTAAAACAAAATTTTGGCAAGCCTCAAAAATCCTGTATGGGGCAATAATAGTAGATACCAAAAACATTATCGAGATGCTTCTAAAATATGAGGGTGTCTCAGAATTGGAATCCGATAACACTCTTTTGGCAGGTTACAACAAGTTCGAAAAAGAGCTTGAAAAAATTAAGAAGGAGTTTTGGAAAAATGCTGAAGAAATCGATAACGTAATTATTTCTAAAATAGACCCATCGCTCAAAAGAGTCAGTTCGGTAATCACTACCGATGTTAGCTTGAAACATAAAGACAAGATTGTAATTCTTCTTGAAAAGCGAGGTGAGAATTTCAAAATAAGCGCTAGATTCCAAAGCGGAAAAACTCACCTAGGAAAACTTTTGGAAAAATGTTGTAGCTTGAGTGGTGGTGGTCACAGAAACGCTGCTGGCGGCCTTATCAGGGCTTCTGATTTTGAAGATTTCAAGAATTGTGTAATATCTAATTGGCACAATTTCTAAATTCTCGCCAGGTTTTCATCGGAACTGACCTCTCTCGAAAGGTGGGTATAGTTGAATCACGAAAATTTTCTTAGGAGATGGAACATGAAGTGCTTAAGATGCAAATCCCACGTGACCGTAAAGTTCGTTGACGGGTTTGGCAACAACAGGGTGTTTTGCAGAAACTGCGGCAGGAGCTTCTTGGAATATAGTCGCGTTTTGCCTAATGGTCAGAAGAATCTACTAAGGTTTGAGAGTGGGTTGTATTACAGGCCTGGCGTTGTACCAGCTAGATAAAAAAGGCGATAATATGTTAGAAATAAGAGACATAATGTTTGACCGAGGGAGTGGTCAGATAGCTTATATGAGGGGGAAGTTTATCGTATCCAAACGCATATAGTTTTTTTTCTTTTCTTTAATTTCGGTTGGAGGGTGATTGGGAAAAGGATAAACCTACCAGAGGTATTCGAGTTTAATATTAGCGTCCTTTCCTATTTCACCTTTTTGTTTTTATATTTCATTACAACAAACAAGTGCATCTTTTCATATGGATCCAATTCCACTTTATCCAGAATCTCAAAATGCTTTTCCAGATTTGACAGACATTCCTTGTAAATTTGTCTTGGCTGTTTTGTTACATCTATGCTTTGAGACTTTATAGCAAGCATTGCATGCCCGTCCGGTTTTAAAAACTTTTCGGCGTTTCGAATAAGTATAGGTATTTGGTCCTTGCTTGCAACGTCCTCATACACCAAATCAACTTTTTCCAGAACAATATTTTCATAACTTTCTGGCTTACGCGCATCGGCCAGAATCGGTATGATATTGCCACGCTTTTCCGCATGGTGTATCAGCTCACGCAACACGCGCTCAGCTATGTCCACAGCATAAATTATACCTTCCTTGCCAACTATGTCAGAAAAATGAGAAACGGTTGTACCAGAAGCGGCGCCGAGATAAATAACAGACATGCCGTGCTTCAAAGGAAATTTTTTCAAACCTTTTTTTATCGCTGCTGCAGGTTTGCTTCTGTAAAAATCCCAAATCCTGTATTCTTTGTTGCCTTCTTTGTTGCCGGATTTAATAAGCCTCTCACCATAAACGGCTGTGCCTGGCAACAAATTAATTGTTGCCAATTTTCCGTCAACTAAAAAAACTCCTTCAAATTTATGTTGCTTTATTTTCATAGTTCTCATTTATTTAGATTTCAAAATTTCTCTGACTTTCTTTTCCAATTCCTTTTTCATTTCTTTTCCTTTGTTAGTTTGAGAATAGAAGTCCATCTTAGCTGCTATCGACAGCTTAGATGAAATTACGCGTGCGAGTTTTCCCCTATATTTCAAAGGCGCCTTTTGTATGTATTGGTGCATGATAATGATGCCGTGCTTTGGGCTTTTTCCCATACCATGAAGATGCCTGAACAGTGCCTTCTCCGCGCCCAAAAGCTGTATTGTGCTAGAAGGCATGCGTGCAAGCTTTTTCAGTCCCCCTGCCCGAGAAATAAGTTTTGCAGCAAGTACAGGACCTGCCAATTCTTCCAGATTCGGTGATACCTCTTTCAGCAATTGCTCGGAGTATTTTGAAAGTTCTTCACGCAGATCGTATAATTCGAGTATATCTTTCGCAAAGCTCTGAATAATTTTGATATCTGCCTTATTCAAATCAACACCCATGCTTTTTTCTCTGAAGTATGAAAGCTTTGGATGTTCTATCTGTTCACGTGAACCGAACTTGGTTATTATTTCTGCGAATTTTCTATGTTTGTCTACAATTCTGTCCATTTCCGGAAAATGAAGACCGTACCATTCTCGCAGCCGCTCGACAAGTATGTTTATAGATTTATCCAGTTCCTCTATAGCACCGTTAACTTGAAGTATTAATGCGTCCCTGCCAACGGCTTCCTTTATTTTTGTTTTCGTTAATTCTATATTCACTGTGCTGATGAACTTGTTTAGCTCTGCTTGGTTCTTTGCAAATTTTTTCTCCACTGCCAGCTTCCTGAAATTGTTTTTTATAAAATCATTGTCAGATTTTTTTATGTTCTTAAATCCTTTTTTTTTGAGTTTACTTTCGACTTCACGCTCTTCGGGAATTTTTCCCTTTTCAGACGCTCTCAACTTCTCCGCGATCGCACTCGGATCTTTAGGAAATTTGATATAATCAACAATTTTATTGTCCTCACTAACCCCGAAACATCCGATAATTGTTGTTACAATTGACGCTCTCATAGTTTTTTATTTATGATGATTAAACTTTAAATGTTAAACATGATGAAAAAATTCAAGCGCGGACCGCAGATAATCACTCCAAAAGACGCTTCGTTAATACTGGCATATACAGGCGTCGAACCTGGAAGTAAAGTCGTAGATGCTGGAGCCGGAAGCGGGTTCCTTGCAATATTTTTGGCAACTTACATAAAACCAGGCAAGGTTTATACATATGAAAAGGATGCGAGATTTATCAAGCTTGTAAAAGACAATATCAAGACTTCTGGGTTGTCAAAATTCATCCAACTAAGAAAAGCTGATGTAACCAAAGGCATTAAAGAAAAGCGCGTCGATTTGGTAACGCTCGATTTGAAAGATGCTAAAAAAGTTATTAAGCATGCGCACAAAGCGCTAAAGGTTGGGGGCAGCCTTGCTGTTTATTCCCCAACAGTCGAACATCTAATCAGCGTAGTCGGAGAAATCAGAAAGAAAGGGTTTGAGAGTGTGAAAACGGTTGAGAGCATCGTGCGCGAATGGAAAGTTGAGCATACTACTAGACCAAAAACTATGGGACTTATGCATACAGGCTTTTTAACTTTTGCTAAAAGAACTAAATAATAGACATAGGTGATTGGGTGGCAGAAGAAATAAAAGAAAACCAAAGACCTGGAGCCGAACCTGAAATAACACCAAAAATGGTACAATCTGTTTTTACAACTTTGGAATCGAGGGGGTTGGTGCATCATATGAAAGGAGGTGCATACGTGCCGACAGAGAGGGGTTGGAAACTTCTGCGTGGGGCAGCAGAAGGAAAGGAAGTCATAACTGCACATGGTCATGAAAACATTCTTGCGCGTGACGAGAACTCTTTTGAGATAACAACGAACGATAGATCAATGGGGGAGGACAGCGTTGTTGCTGTACGTGCTAATAAGGGATGCAGAGATTTGAACGACACATTTAAAGCAGCCGCGAAGACTGCGAACAAGATGCTTATAACAATAGAGGCCGATGGTGTAGTTGAAAATGTAATCGCATATGGTTCGCCTGCACTCGAACTTAGTGATGCTAACGAGACTGTTGTAAGGAAGTCAGATCTTATAGATGGAAAAACCGTAGCCATACTTGCGGACAAATCAGCAAATGAATTCAGCACATCTATGAAAGAGAAATTGAGAAATCCAAAAACAGAAGTGAAGATAACTCTTGAAGTCAAATGATGGGTTATGAAAAACAACTCAGTATCCATAATCGGTGGTGGGCCATCTGGGTGCACTGCGGCGATATTCCTTGCGAAAAATGGCTTTAATGTAAAACTATACGAACGTGATTTGAGGAAAGCCAAAACTTGTGCTGGTGGGATTTCTTGGCGCGGTGTAAGAGAGTTTAAATCAATTCTAAATGGGTTAAAAATGCTTCCAATCAAAGAGGTGTGTTTTGATGTGGAGTATGTGAAATGGAATGTTAAATTTAAAAAATGTGTAGGGTGCATTTCAGATCGTCTTTCGTTTGATAAACATTTAAGAAAGGTCGCAAAAAACGAAGGTGTGAAAATGATTAGCAAAAACGTTTCAAAACTCCCCAAAAATAATTTAGTTATAGATGCCAGAGGTTTCAAAAAACCAAAAGCCAGCGCGTTTGCGATGATGGGGTTTTGGAAAACAAAAAAGCTAGAGAAGATGCTTTTTATGTTCAAGAAGGACCTTGTCAAAGTTGGATATTTTTGGATATTTCCGATGAACAAAAACTTGGCGAACGTTGGTGTGGGTGGGGTTTCAAAAACTTTCAAAAAACATCCTTTGTCGTTATTGAAGTGGTTCTCTAAAGAACACGGGATGCGGGTTTATGATATCTCGTCTGCCCCCATTTATTTGGAAGGTAAAATTGAAAATCTTACAGACAAAAATATAATCCGGGTTGGTGAAGCCGCGGGTCTTGTGAATCCGTTTACCGCAGAGGGGATATATTATGCCATGAAGAGTGGTAAAATCGCGGCAGAATGCATATCCAAAAATAAAATAGATGAATATGAAAAGATAATCAAAAAAACCTTTGAAAACGAATTTAAAGTTGCTAAAACATTAAGACATTGTTCAAACTTACCACCCAGAATAAAAGTATCATTGTTCAAAAGTGGGTTGTGGTTTTTCAAAAACATGGGTTTGGGGTTGTCGTCTAGTTTGGTCTAGGATCTGGCCCTCGGGCGGCCAAGACTTGGGTTCAAATCCCAACAATCCCATTGTGATAAAATGGAAAAAAAATTTATCTGCTTAGGAATAGAGTCCACCGCGCACACGTTTGGTGTAGGACTTGTTGATCAAGATGGAAATATTCTTGCAGATGAACGAATGATGTACAAACCTGAAAGGGGTAAGGGCATCCTCCCACGCGACGCGAGCGAACATCATACAAAAAACGCAGCGAGTATTATCAAGTCTGCACTTGAAAAGGCCAACATAAAACTTGGTGACGTGAATATTATCGCGTTCGCCCAAGGCCCTGGGCTACCACCGTGTTTGCATGTGGGCGCAGCGATTGCCAGATATCTTTCGCTTTCTATTGATGCGGGTCTTATTGGTGTCAATCATCCAGTGGGCCATATAGAGATTGGCAAACTTACTGCGAACTCGAAAAATCCTGTTGTTCTTTATTTGTCTGGCGGCAACACGCAAGTGATATCATTTACTGAAGGTTATTACAGAATATTTGGTGAGACGCAAGACATAGCGGTTGGGAATGCGTTTGATACGATCGCTCGCGAATTGAAATTAAAATCCCCCGGAGGACCAGAAATAGAAAGACTGGCCACTGGCGGTAAGTATGTTGAACTGCCTTATAGTGTGAAAGGTATGGATATGAGTTTTTCTGGGATTGTAACAGAGTCTGTAAGAAAAATAAAAAGCGGCATCAGCCCAGAGGACATTTGCCACAGCCTGCAAGAAACATGTTTTGCCATGTTGATTGAAGTCACTGAGCGCGCGTTGGCGCACACAGGAAAAGAAGAGGTCTTGCTTGTGGGTGGTGTAGCAGCGAATAAGCGGCTCCAAGAGATGCTTCGTACAATGTGTGAAGAGCGTGATGGTAAGCTTGCGGTAGTTGATATAAAATATTCTGGGGACAATGGCACAATGATAGCGTGGACTGGTGTACTGGCTAATCGTGATGGAGAGAAAACAAGCTTAGAAAGAAGTGCAATTAAACAAAAATGGAAAACTGATGAAGCTGAAATTACTTGGTTGTAGTATGTTTTTAAATCAGTTCGTTTTCACTGACTATTACAAAGTCTCCTATGCTTTTTACTGCGCTGAACGGAATCATTACTCTGCCGCCTTCGTTGATCTTCAGATTCAAGTCGTTTAGATGCTTGGTCGACTGCTCTACTATTAGGTTCAACAGTTCCCCGCTTTCGGTTATGAAGTCTATGTTGCTTACTAGCCCGAACTTTCTTCCAGTCTCCTCGCTGATAATTGTTTTCCCTACTATGTCAGCAGCCCGTATTCTTGTTTCGGCCATTAATTATCACCTACTATAATTATACATTTGTTATTTTTAACTCTTTCCGGCAATAAATAAATGTTTAAGTAGGTTGTGGTGTATTTCAATGAGATTGTTCATCGGCCTCTTCGTGCCTGAAAATGTTAAGAATTATGTTGCTCGGATCCAATCAGACTTGGAAAAGTTGCCAATGACTTGCAAACTGGTCGAACCTCAAAATGTTCACGTGTCCCTTTCCTTTTTAGGTGAAATTAAGGACACTGACGTGGAAAAAATAAAAAATGCTTTGTCAGAAATATGCCAGAACCGGAAGAGATTCTTGATAGGTCTTGGTAGCATAAAGCTTATCCCGAATGCAAATTTTATTAGAGTCGTTGTTTTAGACGTTTTGGATCCATCAGGTTCGTTGAAAGTCGTTTGTTCTGACATAAAAGAAAAAATAGGAGGTAGTATGAAACCGCCGCACTTGACGCTTTGCCGTGTTAAAAATATTTCAGACAAGGAAATGGTTGTTGCTGACGTCAAAACCATTGAGCTGAACGAAAAAATTAGTTTTGTTGTTGAGTCTATAAGTTTAATCAAAAGCGAGCTCGGTCCCTCGGGGCCTAAATATAAAACTGTATATAAAGCAAAGTTGGGTGTGTGAAATGCTGATTAATCATTCTTCGATTTCATCTTGACAAGTTTCACAAATCCATCTTCCATCTACGTATTGTTTGAGATGCTCAGTGTAGTTGCCGCAAGAGTCGCATATTCCAGAAGTTATTTGCTCTCTTATTGTAATTGGGTGTTTTTTCATCTCTTGCCTGTATTCTAAAAGGTAATACATGTCTGGCGAACTTCTGGCTATGTCTGTGAGTGACAACACACCTACAACC